>NZ_JBEYYU010000010.1:36453-183748 GCF_040645755.1 Streptomyces sp. NPDC046716 | reverse complement strand
GAACTGGCCGCCGGGCTCACCGTCGCCGAGAACATCATGCTCGGTGCCTGCGGCATCCAGGGGAGGCTGCGCGCAGCGCATGCCTCAGGGGCGCGGGGAACTGCGCGGCCGGCCACGACGAGAGCCGCACCCGGGAGACGGGCTAGTCCCGGGGCAGGCCCAGCATGCGTTCCGCGACCACGTTGAGCTGGACCTGGGTGGTGCCGCCGGCGATGGTCAGGCATCTCGACAGCAGAAAAGAGTGCAGGGCGCGTTCGCCCGGCCCCTCGCGGAGCGCCCCGGCGGGGCCGAGGAGCTCCAGGGCCAGTTCGGCGACGCGCTGCTGATGCGGGGTCTGGACGAGTTTGCGGATGGACGCCCCGGGCCCGGGCCCCTCCCCCGCGACCTGCCGCATCGTGGTCCGCAGCCCGATGCAGGCCAGCGCGTGCGCCTCGGCCGCGAGGGCGCCGATCCGCGCCCGGCAGGCACCGTCGAGATCACCGGCACGGGCGAGCAGCGCCTCGAGACCCGTGTCGAAGGTCAGCTGGTCGGCCATGTGGACGCGCTCGTTGCCGAGGGTGTGGCGGGCGACCCGCCACCCGTCGTCGACCTCGCCGACGACGGCGTCGGCGGGCAGCAGGACGTCGTCGAAGTAGACCTCGTTGAAGAGCGAGTCGCCGGTGATCTCGCGCAGCGGCCGGACGTCGATGCCGTCGGTGTGCTTCATGTCGACGAGGAAGTACGTCAGGCCCTTGTGCTTGGGGGCGTCGGGGTTGGTGCGGGCCAGCAGGATCCCGTGGTCGGCCCACTGGGCGGCGCTCGTCCACACCTTCTGTCCGTTGATCCGCCAGCGCCCGTCCGGCAGCCGCTCGGCGCGGGTGCGCAGCGCGGCGAGGTCGGATCCGGCGCCGGGTTCGGAGAACAGCTGGCACCAGAGCAGTTCGCCGCGCAGGGTGGCGGGGAGGTAGCGGTCGCGCTGCTCGGCGGTGCCGTAGGCGATGAGGGACGGGACGACCCAGGTGGCGATGCCGAGGTCGGCGACCCGCACCCCGGCGGACGCCAACTCCTGCTGCACGGCGAGCTGTTGCAGCGGTCCGGCGCCGAGGCCGTACGGCGCGGGGAGGTGCGGCGCCGCGTACCCCGTGGGCGCGAGGGCGCGGCGGGCGGCGCCCGGGTCGAGCCCACGGGCGGCCTCGATCACGCTCCGGGCGCTCTCCTTGTGGACGTCGGCCTCGGCGGGCAGGTCGAGGCGCAGCTCGCGGCGGACGCCAGATTCGGCGAGCCGGACGGCGCGCAGCCGGTGGGAGTCGCCCGTGCCGAGCAGCTGCCGGGCGACGACGGCCCGCCGCAGGTAGAGGTGGGCGTCGTGCTCCCAGGTGAAGCCGGTGCCGCCGAGGATCTGGATGCAGTCCTTGGCGCAGCCGTGGGCGGCGTCGAGGGCGGTCCCGGCGGCGAGCGCGGCGGCCAGGTCGCGCACCTCGCCGGGGACCGGTTCGTCGAGGGCGCGGGCCGCGTCCCACACCAGGGCGCCGGCCTGCTCGACGCGGACGAGCATGTCGGCGCAGAGGTGCTTGACGCCCTGGAACTGTCCGATGGGCCGGCCGAACTGCTCGCGCACCCGGGCGTGCTCGGCGGCCGTGCTCAGCGCCCAGGCGGCGGTGCCGCAGGCGTCGGCGGCGAGCAGCACGGCGGCGAGGTCGCGCACGAGCGAGCCGGGCGGGGCGAGGATGCGGGCGGCGGGCACGGTGGCGCCGGAGGCGGTGACCTCGGCGGTGGGCCGGGTCGGGTCGGCGCTGTCGTGGGCCCGCACGGTGAGCCCGGGGGTTTCGGCGTCGACGGCCAGCCACACCACGCCGTCCGCGCTGTCGGCGGCGAGCACGAGGAGGTCGGCGTCGGCGCCGGTGAGCACGGGCGGCGCGGTCCCGTCGAGGACGAGTCCGTCGGGCCCGGCGACGGCGCTGAGGCCGCCCGCGGCGAAGGCGACGGCCCCGATCAGCTCTCCGGAGGCGAGCCGTCCGGCCAGCTCGGGGGCGCCCGCCCGGGCCAGCGCCTCGGCGGTGAGGACGGTGGCGAGGAACGGTCCGGGCAGCGCGGCCCGGGCCGCCTCCTCGACGACCACCGCGAGATCGAGCAGGGTCCCGCCCCCGCCCCCGTACGCCTCGGGCAGGGCCACGCCGAGCAGGCCCTGTCCGGCGAGGCTGTCCCAGTACGGCGGGCGGTGCCCCGGCGCGGCCGGGGCGTCGAGGAGTTTGCGCACCTCGTCGGGTGGTGCGGCGCGCGCGATCCAGCCGCGTACGGCGGCGGCGAGTTCCCGCTGGTCCTGAGTGATGGCAATGACGGCACTGTCGGCGGTCCCCATGCGGCGCACGGTAGAACACGTTCCAGTAGAGGGGAAGAGCACATCTGACGGTAAGTCAGAATCGAGTGCGGCCCGACGCCGGGAAGTCTTCATGTAATGAAAAGGTCAAGGTTCACGCTCGTACGACAAACATCGGAATAGTCGCCCGAGCGAACAGGTTCGACCTACACGCACCCCGCTCGCACTCCGCCCGCACAGGCGACCCGAACCTGCCCTCCGGAGGCCCTCCGCAATGTCCCAACCGACGACCAGTCCCCGCCGGACAGGCGGCGTCGTTCCCGTCCTCGCCTTCGCCGGCATCGTCGTCGCCGTCATGCAGACGCTGCTCGTGCCGGTGATCAAGGATCTGCCCGAGCTGCTGGACACCGCGCCCTCGAACGCCACCTGGGTCATGACCTCGACCCTGCTCGCCGGCGCCGTCTCGACCCCCATCATGGGCCGCCTCGGCGACCTCGCCGGCAAGCGCCGGATGCTGCTCGCCAGCCTCGCGATCATGGTGATCGGCTCGCTGATCTGCGGTTTCACCGACCAGCTCCTGGTCATGATCGTGGGCCGCGCCCTCCAGGGCTTCGCCATGGGTGCCATCCCGCTCGGCATCGGCCTGATGCGCGACATGCTGCCGCGCGAGAAGCTCGGCTCGGCGATGGCCCTGATGTCCTCCTCCATCGGCGTCGGCGGCGGTCTCGCCCTGCCGCTGGCCGCGCTCGTCGCCCAGCACGCCGACTGGCACGCGCTGTTCTTCGGCGCGGCGGGCCTCGGTGTCGTCTCGATGGTCCTCACCCTCGCCTTCGTCCCGGAGAGCCCGCTGCGCGCACCGGGCACCTTCGACTACGCGGGCGCCGTCGGCCTCTCCCTCGGCCTGGTCCTCTTCCTGCTGCCGATCACCAAGGGCAGCGACTGGGGCTGGAGCAGCGGTACGACGCTCGGCCTGTTCGCCGCGGCGCTCGTCGTCCTGCTCGGCTGGGGCGTGATGGAGCTGCGCCTGAAGGCGCCCCTGGTCGACCTGCGCACCACGGCCCGCCGTGAGGTGCTGCTCACCAACCTGGCCTCGATCATGGTCGGCGTCGCGTTCTACGCGATCTCGCTCGTCCTGCCCCAGCTGCTCCAGCTGCCGTCCGCCACCGGCTACGGCCTCGGCCAGTCGATGGTCGTCGCGGGCCTGTGCGTCGCGCCGCTCGGCCTGACGATGATGTTCACGGCCCCGGTCTACGCCCGCCTGTCGGCGACGTTCGGCCCGAAGGTCACCCTGATCCTCGGCATGCTGATCATCGCGATCGGCTACGGCGCCGGGCTCGGCCTGATGAGCGCGCCCTGGCAGACGATCATCATCTCCGTGGTGGTCGGCGCGGGCATCGGTCTCGCGTACTCCTCGCTCCCGGCCCTGATCATCGGCGCCGTCGACGCGTCGGAGACGGGCGCGGCCACCGGCCTCAACACCCTGATGCGCTCGATCGGCACCTCGGTGTCGTCGGCCGTGATCGGCATGGTCCTGGCCAACACGGCGAACCACGTCGGCGGCGTCGCGATCCCGACGCTGCACGGCTTCCGCGTCTCGTTCCTGATCGCCACGGCCGCGGTCGCGCTGGGCGTGGTCCTGGCCCTGTTCCTGCCGAAGCGCAAGGTGGCCGTCGTCCAGCTGCGGGCCAGCAGCGAGGAGGAGGCCAACCTGGCGCGCGCCGAGGAGGCCCTGGCCCACTTCCGCGGCCAGGTCCTGGACCCGGCGGGCATGCCCGTCGCCCGCGCCAAGGTCACCCTGATCGACCGTCGCGGACGGCAGGCGGGCGCGGCCCTCACCGACCACGACGGCCGCTACGCCCTGGCCGTCCCGGCGGGCGGCTCCTACGTCCTGGCGGCGACGGCCGCCGGGCACGCGCCGCGGGCCTCGGCCGCCACGCACCACGGTGAGAACCGCGCGGTGCACGTGGACCTCGCCCTGGAGGCGGTCGCGGTCGCGCAGTCGTAACGGGCCCTGCGGGCACACCAGTTGAAAAGCTCATGAGAACGCGCCGGGCAGCCGCCCGGCGCGTTCTTCTGCTGTGCGAACCGCCGCCGAGGCGCGATCATGCGGAGGAGACGCGGCGACCGCACCGTCGCACGACGAAGGGTGACCCCACCGTGCAGCGTTACGACCGGCTCCGGGAGATCCGCGGGCTCGACCCCGACCGCGACTACGAGAAGATCTACGCGATCAGCACCACCCACGAGTTCCCGTGGGACTTCATGCAGGCGCTCGGCTTCGCGCTCTACCGCACGTACGCCGTGCCGAGCATCGGTCAACTGCTCGCCAGGACAGGCGAGTTCACCGAGCGGACACAGAAGCGGTACGACGACACGGTGCTCATCCTGGACGCGGTGGGCGAGCACGGCATGGACGCGGAGCAGGGCCGCACCGCGATCCGCCGCATGAACCGGATGCACGGCAGCTACGACATCCCGAACGACGACTTCCGCTACGTCCTCGCCACGTTCGTCGTGGTGCCCAAGCGCTGGCTGGACGAGTTCGGCTGGCGCCCGCTGTCGGACCACGAGATCCGGGCGTCCACGAACTACTACCGGGCGCTGGGCCGCCGCATGAACATCAAGGACATCCCGGCGACGTACGCGGAGTTCGAGGAGTTCATGGACGACTACGAACGCCGGGAGTTCGCCTACGACAAGGGCGGCCACGCGGTCTCGGAGGCCACGCTCGACCTGATGGCGTCCTGGTACCCGGGCCCGCTCGGCGCCGTCATGCGCAGGGCGACCGTGTGCCTGATGGACCCGCCGATGCGCGCGGCCTTCGACTACCCGGCGCCGCCCGCCGTCCTGGAGCGCGCGGTGCGCGGCGGCATGCGGCTGCGCGGCCGGCTGGTGCGGCTGCTGCCGCCGCGCCGCGCACCGCGCTTCGCCCGCCAGAGCTCCAACGTCCGGGGCTATCCGCACGGCTTCCGGGTGGCCGATCTCGGCACCTTCCCCGACAGCGGCGGAGCCGATACCCGGTAGGCATGCCCCGACGGATTATTCAGCAGTACGGCAAGGCTGTCAGAAGTATTGAAAAGTCCGGCCACTAGTCATATGCCGTCGGTAATGTGGCGTCACCTTCCTTCGAGTGGAGGGGTGGTGGGGGGCCCGCACCAGGCGGGTTCCGGACAGATGGTCGCCTTGCCGAAGCAGAAGAACTCGTACGACGCGGGACCCGCCGCGCAGCGCTGTGACCCGTACCCGACGGTGACAGTGGACGCGTCGGGCACCGTGCTGTCCTACAACCAACAGGCCGCCGACCTGCTGGCCCGGATCGGTGTCGGGGCCGCGCTGCCCGATGTGGCGCCCGCCTGGCTGGCCGAGGCCCATCTGCGGCATGCCGGCGGCGCCCGGGAGGCGCCGTCGGCCTGGGCGGGCGGCCGGATCGGCGAGCTGCGGGTGAAGGCGCTCGCCGGGCCGGGCCCGGCGGGGGCGGTGACGTGGTGGCTGGTGAGCGACAGCGCTCCGGCCGGTGCCGCGCGCGAACTGGCGCGGGAGCGGGCGAGAGCGGGACTGCTTCAGGAGCTCTCGTCCGAACTGCTCGCCTCGCTGGACGTGGCGCACTGCCGTGAGGTGACCGTGCGGCGGGCGGCCCGGCAGCTGGCGGACGCGGCGGTCCTCGTCGGCATGAGCGACGGACGCGACTTCCCCGTCACGCGGTGCGCCGCGGGCGGACCGGTGAGGGAGGAGCGGATCCCCCTGGACACCGGCCAACTGCCGGGTCTGGCCGAGGCGTTGCGCGGGCTGCCCACGGTCCCGTCCGCCTGGATCGACCCGGGCGCGGTGCCGCCCTGGGCGGTGCCCGAGGAATTCCTCGGCGAGGCCGTCGGTTCGGTGATCGTGGCGCCGCTGCCCGGGCACGGCACTCCGGCCGGCTGTCTGATCCTGCTGCGCCGCTCCGGCCGGGCGCCGTTCAGCCCCGCCGAGGAACGCTTCGTCGGGCTCTTCGCCGCGCGCGCCGGCGCCGCCCTCTCCCTCACCCGCAGCCATGCCCGCCAGGTCCGCTTCACCGACGCACTGCTGCGCGACCTGCTGCCGCCCGCCCTCGGCCGGGTGCACGGCATCTGCTTCTCCGGCCGCTACCGCAGCTCGACCGCGGGCGAGCGCGTCGGCGGCGACTTCTACGACCTGTATCCCGGGGCCACGCCGGAGGCCGAGACCCTCGCGGTGCTGGGGGACGTGTGCGGCAAGGGGGTCGAGGCCGCGGTCGTGGCCGGCCGGGTGCGGCACGCGCTGCAGGCGCTGGTGCCGTTCGCCGCCGACCACACCCGGCTGCTGACCCTCCTCAACAGCGCGCTGCTGGCCGCGCAGACGCCCTTCGTGACGCTTGCCCTGGTCAGCGCCGTGCGCGACGGGGCCAGGGTGCGGCTGCGCATCTCCAGCGCGGGCCATCCCGCCCCGCTCGTCGTGCGCGCCACCGGCCGTGTCGAACAGGCCCCGGTCGGCGGGACGCTGCTCGGCGCGATCGACGACCTGGAGTTCGAGACCGCCGAGGTCGTCCTGGAGCCCGGCGAGACCTGCCTGCTGTACTCCGACGGGATCACCGAGGCGCGCGGCGGGCCGCTGGGCGACGTGATGTTCAGCGAGGACCGGCTGCGCGCGGTGCTGGCCCCCTGCGCGAACACGTCGGTCGAGGCGGTCACCGAGCACGTGCAGATGATCGCCGCCCAGTGGCTGGGCGACGGCCCGCACGACGACATGGCCGTCCTGGCGATCGGCGCGCCGGCCCGGCCGGCCGCGCCCCCGAACGAAGACAACTGAACGACCCGGAAAGGGTGAGCCACGTGACCGGTGGCGCGGACAGCAGTTTCCCCTCCTCTCTCGCCGAGCCGCGCGAGCGTCTGTGGCGGGCGCTCCACGCGTGCGACGAGACGCGCGCCGTCGCCGTGGTGCGCGGCGCGCTCGGCGCGGACATCTCGACGGCGGAACAGATGCGGGCCGCGGGCGAGCGGGTCCTGCTGGACCTGATCGCGCCGGTCCAGATACGGCTGGGCGCGGCCTGGGCGGCCAACGACATCACGGTGGCGCAGGAACACGCCGGTACGGCGATCAGCGAGCGGTGCGTCGCGGCCGTCGTCGACTCGACCTCCTCGGCGCTGCCCGGCACGTCGGCGGGGCGGGTCGTCGTCGCGTGCGTCGACGGCGAGTGGCACGCCCTGCCGGCGCGGCTGGTCAGCGAGGTGCTGCGGCTGCGGGGCTGGCGCGTCGACTATCTCGGGGCGCACGTCCCCACCGAGCACCTGGTCGCCCACGCCCGGTACATCCGTGCCCAGGCGGTGCTGCTGTCCTCGTCCGTCGAGGTGCTGCTGCCCGCCGCGCACAACGCGATCAGCTCGTGCCAGGGTGCCGGGTTCCCGGTGATCGCCGGCGGTCCCGCGTTCGGTCCGCAGGGTCGTTACGCCCGGCTGATGCGGGCCGAGTGGGCCGGGGACGCGCCCGGCGCGGCCGCCCTTCTCGCCGGGAACCCGCGGCGGCCCGGGGCGCCCGCGGTCCGGCCGCCCGAGGCGGATCTGCCGCACCTGGGCGACGAGGAGTACACGATGGTCCTCCAGGCCAGGCGGCAGCTGGTCAAACAGGCCCTGGCCGACGTCCAGGAGAGCTTCCCCGAGACGCGCTGGTACAACCGCTACCAGAACGAGCGCACCGCCGAGGACATCAACCACATCGTCACGTACCTCGCCACCGCCCTCTACGTCGACAGCTCCGATCTGTTCACCCGGTTCCTCACATGGGCCGCGGGCATCCTGGCCGCCCGCGGTGTCCCGCCGCGCTGTCTGCTCCCCGCGCTGGACTCGCTCGCGGGCCAGCTCAAGGACTTCCCGCGCACGTTCGGCATCCTCCACACCTCCCGAGGTGTTCTCGAGTCGTAGCCGGACCGGCCCCCACCTGCGACGACGACGCCCGACCGCCCCGGCGCCATCCGTCGCGCCATAAATGACTCGTCATGGCGCCATGCGTGTGCCATAGTGGCACCACTGGCAGCGCGCAGTGGTGCGCGCGTCATCGACGGGGGCGGGGATCATGGAGACGGTACGGAGAAGCGAGCGGAGAGCACCCGGAGCCGCCGTGGCGTTCGCCCGGTTCGTGGCGTGCGGGGGCGGCGTGGGGGTCGCGTCCAGCTTCGCGGTGGCGGCCGTCGCCGAGCGGCTTCCCTGGGCGCTGGCCAATGCCCTGGTCACCGTGGTCTCCACGCTGCTCGCCACCGAGCTGCACGCCCGGTTCACCTTCGGTGCGGGCGGGCGGGCGAGCTGGAGCCAGCATGTGCAGTCGGCCGGATCGGCGGCGGGCGCGTACGTGGTGACCTGCCTGGCGATGGCCGGGCTCCGGTACCTGGCGGACGAGCCGGGCGCGGTGCTGGAGCAGACCGTCTATCTGTCCGCCTCCGCGCTCACCGGTGTCGCCCGGTTCGCGGTGCTGCGTCTCGTGACGTTCGCCCGCGACCGGGCGAAGGCACCGGTCGCCGCCTGTCCGATGCCCGCGAGCCCGGTCGGCACCGCGGCGCTCTGCCCCGCCGCCTGAGGGCCGCGCGCGGCGTCAGACGTCGAACCGCGGCTCGCAGCGCAGGAGTTCGGAGACGTCGGAGCCGGTGGGCAGCTCCCGCGGCTGCGCGTCCCGGCGGAAGAGGCGGGCGGCGCGCTCCCCGAGCACCGTCGCCCGGTCCCCGTCGACCCGCAGCCAGGAACCCTCGCGCAGCCCGAGCACGGGGACGTCGTTCTCCTCCAGGAACTCGGTCAGCCGCTCCTCGCGCGTCTCGCCCTTGTGCGTGGAGGACGGGTCCGGGTCGAGGTAGTGCGGGTTGATCTGGAAGGGGACGAGGCCCAGCGTCTCGAAGGACGGCGGCTGCACGATCGGCATGTCGTTGGTGGTCCGCAGGGTGGGCGCGGCCATGTTGGTGCCCGCGCTGGCGCCCATGTACGGCAGGCCGTCGCCGACCGTCTTGATCAGGGCGTCCCGCAGGCCCGTCCGGTAGAGCGCGCTCAGCAGCCGGAAGGAGTTGCCGCCTCCGATGAACACCGCGTCCGCGGCGTCCAGTTGGGCCAGGGGGTCGTCGCCCTCGTGGACGCCGTGCACGGTGATGCCCGTACCCTCCAGCGCGCCGCGCACCTTCGCCGTGTAGGCGTCGTGGTCGGCGAGCGCGTACGGCACGAACGCGAGCCGGGCCCGCGCGGGCAGGAAGCCGGTGACGGTGTCCAGGGCGTGGGCGAGGTAACCCTGGCCGTACTGGGTGGAGTTGGAGAGCAGCAGCAGGTTCACGAGCGGGTCGCTCCTATCGGCGGTCGTGCGGTGGGGGTCAGGTGGCGCGGGTGCGGCGCCGGTTCTGCGGCGGGTGGGTCAGGCGCTGCTCCAGGAGGCGGGCGGCCTTGCGCAGGGCGTCGAGCCGGTCGTCGGGACCGTCGGGGAAGCGCTCCTTGGCGGCGCCGAGGCTGAGGCTCCCGTAGGGCTCGCGCCCCAGGAACACCGGCACGGCGACCGTGCCGATCCCGGCGTCGTACTCGCCGACCGTCCAGGCGTACCCCTGGGCGCGGACGGCGCGGAACTCCCGCTCCAGCTCGTCCGGTTCGGTCACCGTGCGCTCGGTGAAGCGGGCCATCGGGCGGCCGCGAAAGAGCCGGTGGCGCTGCTCGTCGGGCAGGAACGCGTAGTACGACTTGCTGGTGGCGCCCGCGTGCGCCGGGTACAGCTCGCCGACCAGCGGGTAGTAGCGCAGCGGCCCCGACTCCCCCTCCACGGCCGCGACGCAGCGCATGTGGAAGTTGTCGGGCAGGCAGAACAGGACCGTGTCACCGGTCGCCGCGCGCAGCTCCTCCAGGACCGGCCCGGCCAGCAGCTCCAGTGAGCCCGAGCGCTCCCACAGGCGGCCGAGCCGCAGCACCGCCGGGCCGATCCGGTAGCGCCGCGTCGCCGGGTCCGAGACCAGGAAGCCGCGCCCGGCCAGCGTGGAGAGCAGCCGCTGCGCGACCGAGGTGTCCCAGCCGAACTCGCCCGCGACCTCGGTGACGCCCCAGTCCGGCCGGGTCCGCTCGAACGCGAGGAGCACGAGGAGCGCCCGGTCGACGGTCTGCAGGGCGCCGGCCGGGGTCTTCCGGTCCAGCGGGATCTCACTCACCGCATCTCACCATCCAGACCCTTATTGCAAATAACGGGAAACAGTTGCCGACAACGCTATCCGATCCCGAATCTGCTGTCAGCACCGGTGGAAACCGCGACCGGGCGCAGCGCAGTGAGAGGGACCCCGCATGCTGAAGTACGTCCTCGATGTCGTCGATCTGCTGGACGACCCCGACGCCGACGGCAAGCGCGCCGTCGCCTACCTCGACTCCGTCGCGGGCCCCGAGGGCTCCGGCGCCGAGATCACCACCGTCGACGGCGAGCGCGGGTCCACCGACTTCGTGCTCGTCCGCATCCCGGGCGCCAAGGGCCGCAGCCGGGGCGGCAGCGCCCGCACGCTCGGGGTCGTCGGCCGCCTCGGCGGGGTCGGCGCGCGGCCCGAGATGACCGGCCTGGTCTCCGACGCGGACGGCGCCGCCGCCGCGCTCGCGACCGCCGCCAAGCTCCTCGACATGCGCCGCCGCGGCGACGTGCTCGACGGCGACGTAGTCGTCGCCACACACGTCTGCCCGGACGCGCCGACCGCGCCGCACGACCCGGTCCCGTTCATGGACTCGCCGGTCGACATCGCGACGATGAACCGGCACGAGGTGACCGCCGACATGGAGGCCGTGCTCTCCATCGACACCACCAAGGGCAACCGCATCATCAACCACAAGGGCCTCGCCCTGTCCCCCACCGTCAAGGAGGGGTGGGTGCTGCGGGTCAGCGAGCAGCTCGGCGAGCTGCTCGCCGTCGTCACCGGTGAGCCGTTGGTCACTTACCCCGTGACCACGCAGGACATCACGCCGTACGGTAACGGTGCACATCACATCAATTCGATACTCCAGCCCGCCACGGCGACCGCCTCCCCGGTCGTCGGCCTGGCGGTCACCTCGGCCGCGGCGGTCCCCGGCTGCCAGACCGGCGCCAGCCACGAGACCGACATCGCGGCCGCCGCCCGGTTCGCCGTCGAGACCGCGAAGGCCTTCGGCGGCGGGCGCCTGGACTTCCACGACGCCGCGGAGTTCGACGCCCTCGTGAGCCGCTACGGCTCGCTCGCCCATCTGCAGACCCTCGGCAACGCACCCACGGAGTCGTGACGCCATGGCCACCACGAAGAAGAACGTGGGCAGCGACGACTACGCGCTGTCCAGAGTCCCCCGGGACAAGCGGCTCGGCTTCTGGACGATGCTGCTCCAGTGGCTCGCCCAGTCCGGCTCCATCTCGCAGTTCACGCTGGGCGCCACCATCGGCGTCGGCATGACCTTCGGCGACGCCTTCCTCGCCTTCACGCTCGGCGCGGTCATCCTCGAAGTCGTGATCTTCGCGATCGGCATGGCGGGCATGCGCGAGGGTCTGTCGACACCGCTGCTGACCCGCTGGGTCGGCTTCGGGCGCAACGGCTCGGCGCTGGTCAGCTTCGTCATCGCGGTCAGCCTGGTGGGCTGGTTCGGCGTGCAGAACACAATCTTCGGCAACAGCGTCTCGTCGCTGGTCGGCGGCCCGTCGTGGCTGTGGTGCGTCGTCGCGGGCCTCGCCATCACGGTCCTGGTGATCTTCGGCTTCCGCTACATGGCGATCTTCGCGAAGATCGTGACGCCCCTCTTCTTCGCGATGGTCGCCTGGTCGGTGATCGACGCGCTCAGCGAGCACTCGCTCGGCGACCTGATCAGCTCCCCGCCGCCCGGCCAGGCCATCCCGCTCTCGGTCGCCGCCACCGCCATCGCGGGCGGCTACATGACGGGCGCGATCGTCGCCCCGGAGATGACCCGCTACAACAAGAAGGGCTCGCACGTCTTCCTGCAGACCGCGTCCTCGATGATCCTCTCCGAGTACATCGTGGGCCTGACCGGCGTGCTCCTCGGCCACATGGTCAAGAGCAACGAGGTCTCGCAGATCGTGCTCTCCACGTCCGGCGTCTTCGGTGTCCTCGTCGTCCTGATGTCGACCGCGAAGATCAACGACTGGAACCTGTACGGCTCCTCGCTCGGCGTCGTCAACTTCTTCCAGGTCGTCTTCAAGAAGCGCCTGCACCGCGGCGCCGTCACCATCGGCCTGGGCATCGCCGGCACGCTCCTGTCGGCGGTCGGCATCATGACCCACTTCACCGACTTCCTGACCGTGCTCGGCGTGGCCATCCCGCCCATCGGCGGCATCATCGTCGCCGAGTACTGGGTGGTGCGCCGGATGCGCGGGCCGCTCGACGAGACGCGCGCGGCGGGCACCCTGCCGAAGACCTCCCCGACGTGGGTCCCGATGTCCCTGGTGATCTGGGCCGCCGCCTTCTGCGTCGGCAAGTTCTACGACGGCGGCATCCCGGCCCTGAACTCCCTCGCCACCGCGTTCGTCCTCTACACGGTCCTCGGGCTGCTCGGCTGGGTCAGGACGTACGGCACCACCACCCTGGCCGACGACGAGGACGACGCCCGTCCCGTCGCCGCCGAGCACACCCCCGTAGGAGCGGCATGACCACCCTCGCCTCCAAGGACGCCGAACGCGAAGTCGTCGAACTCTGCGCCGAGCTGATCCGCTTCGACACCTCCAACCCGACCAGCGACGAGCGGGCCTGCGCCCGCTGGGTCGCGGCCACCCTCGCCGAGGTCGGCATCGCGTCCGAGTTCGTCGAGAGCGCGCCGGGCCGGGCCTCCGTCATCGCCCGCATCGAGGGCGCGGACCGTTCGCGCGGCGCACTGCTGGTCCACGGCCACCTCGACGTCGTACCGGCCGACGCGGCCGAGTGGCAGGTGCCGCCGTTCTCCGGCGAGATCCGCGACGGCTATCTGTGGGGCCGCGGCGCCATCGACATGAAGGACACGGTGGCGGTCATGCTGGCCACCGCCCGCCACTTCGCGCGTACGGGCGTCAAGCCCGCCCGCGATCTGGTCCTCGCGTTCCTCGCCGACGAGGAGGCGGGCGGAAAGTTCGGCGCGCACTGGCTCGTCGAGCACCGCCCGGACCTCTTCGAGGGCGTCACCGAGGCGATCGGCGAGGGCGGCGGATTCTCGTACGCGCTCGACGACACCCGGCGCCTCTACCCGATCGAGAACGCCCAGCGTGGCATGGCGTGGATGGAGCTGACCGCGAACGGGCGGGCCGGGCACGGCTCCTCCCCCAACGACGAGAACGCGGTGACCGACCTCGCCGAGTCCCTCACCCGCATCGGCCGCCACACCTTCCCCGTCCGGCTCATCGAGCCGGTGCGCGCCCTGCTCCAGAAGGCCGCCGACCTCCAGAACGTGGAGATCGACTTCGAGGCCGAGGACCTGGACGCCGAGCTGGCCAAGCTGGGGCACGTCGCCGACTTCATGCAGGTGGTGCTCCGCAACTCCGCGAACCCCACCATGTTCACGGCCGGCTACCAGACCAACGTGATCCCCGGTAAGGCCACGGCTCGCGTCGACGGCCGCTTCCTGCCCGGCCATGAGCAGGAACTGGTCGACGCCATCGATGAGTTGCTCCTGCCGTCCGTGTCGCGTGAGTGGGTCAACCACGACATCGCCATGGAGACGACGTTCGACGGCCCGCTCGTCGACGCCATGTGCGACGCCGTGCGCGCCGAGGACCCGGACGGCCACCCGGTGCCGTACTGCAACCCCGGCGGCACCGACGCGAAGGCGTTCACCAAGCTGGGCATCCGCTGCTTCGGCTTCAAGGGCCTGAAGCTGCCCGCCGACCTGGACTACGGACGCCTCTTCCACGGCGTCGACGAGCGCGTCCCGCTGGAGGGCCTGCGGTTCGGGGTCCGGGTGATGACCCGGCTGTGGCAGGGCTGCTGAGCGGGCGCTCGGCACCGTACGGCAGCATGTGGGCATGACCACTTCAGGGAGCACCCCGGGCCCGGACGTCCTCGCCGCCTTCGAGAAGGCCAAGGGCTTCATGCCGCTCGGCGAGGGGCTCGCGCTGTACGCCGCCGCCGTCGAGGCGGCGGCGCTCGGGCTGCCGCTCCTGGAGGTCGGCACGTACTGCGGGCGCTCCACGATCCTGCTCGCCGACGCGGCCCGCGCGGCCGGGGTGACGGCCCTCACGGTCGACCACCACCGCGGCAGCGAGGAGCAGCAGCCGGGCTGGGACTTCCACGACCCGGAGACCGTCGACCCGGTCGTCGGACGGATGGACACCCTGCCCACCTTCCGGCGGACGCTGCACGCGGCGGGCCTCGAGGACCACGTGGTGGCGCTCGTCGGGAAGTCGCCGCAGGTAGCGAAGGTGTGGGGCGGCAAGCTCGGCCTCGTCTTCATCGACGGCGGCCACACCGACGAGCACGCAGGCGCCGACTACGAGGGCTGGGCGCCGCACGTCGCCGACGGCGGGCTGCTCCTCATCCACGACGTCTTCCCCGTCAAGCACGACGAGTGGACCGGCCAGGCTCCGTACCGCGTGTACCTCCGGGCCCTCGAGTCCGGGGCGTTCACCGAGGTCTCGGTACACGACTCCCTGCGCGTCCTGCGACGAACGGGCGCGGGGATCTGACGGCGCGGTTATCGTCGAGGCGTGTCATACGTGGGCCCGGACGGGGACGACTTCGAAGACTTCTACCGCGACGACGACCCGGGGCGGGGCGGCGGACGCCGCCGCTTCGGCGGCCGGCCGGTCCTGGTGACCTTCGCCGCGCTGGTGCCGACCGCGCTCGCGGCCTTCGTGCTGTGGCAGGTCGTGCACGGTCCCGGCGAGAGCGAGCCTCCGAAGGTGCTGCCCGCGGCGGGCGGACCGGCGTCGACCTCGGCGCCCGCCTCTCCCTCCGCCCCGAAGTCCGCATCGCCCTCGTCGGCCTCCGCCTCCCCTTCCAAGTCCGAGCCCGCTCCCTTCACCACCGCGCCGAAGAAGCCGACCGCACCGGCCGCCGGGGGTTCGGGACCGCTGCGCGGGAAGGTCGTCGTCATCGACCCGGGTCACAATCCGGGGAACTTCAAGCATCCCTCCGATATCAACCGGAGTGTGAACGTCGGCAACGGCAGCAAGGAGTGCGACACCACCGGCACGTCCACCAACGGGGGCTACACGGAGGCCCAGTTCACCCTGGACGTCGCCCGCCGGATGCGCACGATCCTCGAACAGCAGGGCGCCACCGTGCAGTTGACGCAGAACGGCGACCGGGCCTGGGGTCCGTGCGTCACCGAGCGCGCCGCCATCGGGAACAAGGCGCACGCCGACGCCGTCGTCTCCGTCCACGCCGACGGCTCCGCCGCGGGCAACCGCGGCTTCCATGTGATCCTTCCCGCATCCGTGCGGGCCGGCACCGCGGACACCCGCGCCATCGTGGGCCCCTCGCGCGATCTCGGCGAGCGCGTCGCGGGCAACTTCCTCAAGGTCACGGGCGAGCCCCCGTCGAACTACATCGGCAGGGGAACCGCCCTCGACACCCGCTCCGACCTGGGCGGACTCAACCTTTCGACGGTTCCGAAGGTCTTCATCGAGTGCGGCAACATGCGGGACGCGCAGGACGCCGGACGCCTCACGTCGGGAGCGTGGCGACAGAAGGCGGCGCAGGGCATCTCTGAGGGAATCGTGAGTTTCCTGCGCGGGTAGCTGTCACCCTGTGGATCTCGGCAGACACCCGGAGGACCCGGACGATAGTGTCGTCCGTACCGTGTGGGGTCACCCCCGCGCTCTGCGCCGCCTCCACCGAAGACCCAGACGACTGACGAAGGACCTCCTGAAGTGAATATCCGCTCCCTCACTCGAGGCGACGGCGTGGTGATCGGAGCAGCGGTACTGCTCATCATTGCGTCGTTCCTCGACATCTACTCGATCGACGGCGCCGGCTCGAACGCCGACTTCCCCAACTCGTGGGAGAGCGGTCCGGTCCTGATGAGCGTCGTCCTGTCGGGGATCATCGGTGCCGCGCTCATCGTCGTGAACCGTGGGCTGCCGCAGCCGCGCAAGGTCGCCGGTCTCGACCTCGGCCAGTTCGGCATCGCGGCGACCGTCTTCGCCGCCTGGGGAGCGCTCGGCAACATCTTCGACCCGGCCGGCGGCTTCGACAACGGGAACAACGCCGCGTCGATCGACGCCGGCATCGGCCTCATCCTCGCCCTGATCGCCACCCTGATCATGGCCGCCGCGGCCGTCGCCACCGCGATCGTCCCCGCGCTCCAGGCCCCGCTCCTCGGCGCCCCGCGCCCCCAGCAGCCGCAGCCCTACGGCGGTCAGCCGCAGGGTGGCTACGGCTACCCGGGCGCCCAGCAGCCGGGTCAGCCCTACGGCCAGCAGCCGGGTCAGCCCGGTCCGGGTCAGCACGGCCAGCCCGGCCAGCCCGGTCAGCCCGGCCCCGGCCAGCCCTACGGCCAGCAGCCGCAGCAGCAGGCCGCCGCTCCGGCGCCGCAGCCCGCCGCCCCGCAGGGTGGCGGCTCCGACTTCTCGCCGTTCTGGTTCGCCGTTCCGGTGCCGCGCCCGCTGTACGCGGAGGACGGCAACCCGACGCCGATCGCCGAACTGGCCCCGGGTACCTGGTACTTGGCCGTCGAGCAGCGCGGCCCGGGCCTCGTCGCCCAGACCCAGGACGGCCGTCGCGGCGTCCTCCAGGACACCAGCGGGATCCAGCGCGGCTGACCCGCACAGCGCCTCACGTCAGGCCCCTCGCCCACCTTCCGGGCGAGGGGCCTTTCGCGTACAGTCACCGCACAATTGACGCACCGTCAGATTGGGGCTGACCACATGCGCCTGGGCATCGCACTCGGCTACTGGGGACGCGGACCGAACCCCGACCACCTCGGGCTCGTGCGCGAGGCGGAGGAGCTGGGGTACGACTCGGTGTGGACGGCCGAGTCATGGGGCAGCGACGCCTTCACCCCGCTGACCTGGTTCGCCGCGCACACCTCGCGCATCCGGCTCGGGACGGCCATCGCGCAGATGGCGGCCCGCTCCCCCACCACGACCGCGATGCACGCGCTCACCCTCGACCACCTCTCGGGCGGGCGCATGATGCTCGGGCTCGGCCTGTCCGGGCCGCAGGTGGTGGAGGGCTGGTACGGGCGCCCGTTCCCCCGCTCGCCGCTGACCGCCACACGCGAGTACGTCGATGTCGTGCGGCAGGTGCTGCGGCGCGAGGGGCCGGTCGAGGTGGACGGACGGTTCCACTCGCACCCGTACCGCGGCGAGGACGGCACCGGTCTCGGCAAGGCCCTCAAGCCCATCACGCACCCGCTCCGCGCCGACCTGCCGGTCCTGCTCGGCGCCGAAGGCCCGAAGAACATCGCGCAGACCACCCGGATCGCGGACGGCTGGCTGCCGCTGTACTGGTCGCCGACGCGCACCGATGTGTACGAGGCGTCGCTCACCGACCTCCGCGACGACTTCATGATCGCGCCGATGGCCCGGGCGAAGGTCTGCGACGACGTCGCCGAAGGACTGCTGCCCGTCAAGGCGATGCTGGGCTTCTACATCGGCGGCATGGGCCACGCGACCCGCAACTTCCACGCCGACCTCATGGCGCGGATGGGGTACGAGGCCGAGGCCCGGCGGATCCAGGAACTGTTCGCCGAGGGGCAGCGCGAGGAGGCGGTGCTCGCGGTGCCGGACGCGTTCGCCGACGAGATCTCCCTCGTCGGGCCGCGCGCCCGGATCGCCGAGCGCCTGGAGCTGTGGCGCAAGGGCCCGGTGACGGACCTGCTGGTCCTCTCCCCGGACCCGCACACCCTGCGCGTCCTCGCGGAGCTCAACTCCTGAGCGGCTCCCGTACGGTCAGGAGCCCGACGTCAGCTGGGACGCCGACGGGACCTTGTCCTTGACCTCGGCGCCCGCGCTCTTGCCCGCGTCCTTGACGCTGTTGATGATGTCGTCGAAGGAGCCCGCGACCGAGTCGACGCCGTCGCCCTTGCGCAGCTTGCTCGGCAGGTCCTTGAGCGCGTCGATGCCCGCGGTGAGCGGGGCGACGGCCTTGGAGAGCGTCGGGTCGCCCTCGGCGTTCTTCGACGCGGCCTTCAGCCGGTTGTAGGTCAGCGCGCCCGCGAGGCCCGCCTTGACCAGAGCGAACTTGCGGCCGTCCGCGCCGGCCTTGAACTTGCCCGCGCGCCACGGCTTCACGATCCACTGGTAGGTGGCACCGGCCGCGATGCCCGCGTTGGCCACGAAGCGGGTCTTGGCGAGCTTCTGGCGTTCGGCCGAGCTGGACGGTGACGCGGACGACGACGCGGCGGTGTCCTTGTCGTCACCGCCGCACGCGGTGGTTCCCGCGACGAGGGCGCCGCACAGGAGGACGGACACGACCGTACGTCGCAGGGGAAGAGAGAAGCTGGGCACCGCGGGTACCTCCGGGCTGGGGAGTGCACGCTTTCCCCGCAGCGTCACCCGTCCCCCACACCGCCGCCACTCGGGCGCCACCGTCCGGGTTTCATTCAAAAAGTTGCGGTCAGACGGAAACCATGTCCTCTACTCGCAGCGGCAACAGCGCGGCCCGAGCGATCGTGGTCGTTGCCGACATCATGGCGCTGATACTCGGTCTGTGGATCCTGATGTACCTGCTCGATGCCAACCGCGGCAACGACCTGGTCCAGTTCATCCACAACTCGGCCAACTGGCTCGCCGGCTGGTCCCGTGATCTGTTCACCTTCGACGAGGCCTGGGCCCGCGTGGTCGCCGGATACGGTCTGGCCGCCGTCGTCTACCTGGCCATCGGCCACGCCATCGCGGGCCGCCTGCGCTGAGCCCCCGGCCCTAACCGCAGCAGTCCGGCTCCACGCCGGACGGCAGCTGTTCCCCTCCGAACACCGAGCACGTCGCCTCGTCTCCCCCCAGCGCGGCGACGGCCAGGAGCACGGAGCCCGCGGTCCACGTCGTCAGTTCCTCCGGCCAGATCGCCCGGTCCTCGAAGACATAGCCGGTCCAGTACAGACCCGTCTTCGGATCGCGCAGGTGCTGGATGTCCTGGAGGACCGTGAGCGCCCGGTCGGACTCGCCCATCGCCCACAGGGCGAGGGCGAGTTCGGCGCTCTCCCCGCCGGTCACCCACGGGTTCGGCACGACACAGCGCACGCCGAGGCCGGGGACGACGAAGCGGTCCCAGTCGGCGTCGATGCGCCGGTCCGCCTCGGTGCCGCGCAGCGCGCCGCCGAGGACCGGGTAGTACCAGTCCATCGAGTAGCGGTTCTTGTCGAGGAAGCGCTCCGGGTGGCGGCGGATCGCATGCCGCAGCGCGCCGACCGCCAACTCCCAGTCGGGCTGCGGCTCTTCACGCTGCTCGGCGATGGCGAGCGCACAGCGCAGCGCCTGGTGGATCGACGAACTCCCGGTCAGCAGCGCGTCCTCGACGGCCGTGCCGTCCTCCTCGCGCTTCCAGCCGATCTGCCCGCCGGGCTGCTGGAGCCGCAGCACCCACTCGACGGCCGCCCGGACGACCGGCCACATGCGGTCCAGGAACGCGTCGTCGCCGGTGGAGAGGTAGTGGTGCCAGACGCCCACGGCCACGTACGCCACGAAGTTGGACTCGCGGCCCCGGTCGGTGATGTCGTCCGGGTCGCCGTCCTGGTAGGCGGCGTACCAGGAACCGTCCGTGTTCTGGTGCCGGGCGAGCCAGTCGTAGGCCCGCTCGGCGGCCTCGTGCTCACCGGCCACGTCGAGGGCCATGGCGGCCTCGGTGTGGTCCCAGGGGTCGAGGTGGTGGCGGCGGAACCAGGGCAGGGCACCGTCCGGGCGCTGCACCGCGAGGATGCCGCGCACCGTCAGGCCGGCCTGATCCGCCGTCAGAA
This sequence comes from Streptomyces sp. NPDC046716, assembly GCF_040645755.1. Classification (NCBI taxonomy): domain Bacteria; kingdom Bacillati; phylum Actinomycetota; class Actinomycetes; order Kitasatosporales; family Streptomycetaceae; genus Streptomyces; species Streptomyces sp. NPDC046716. The sequence continues at coordinate 163,636 of NZ_JBEYYU010000010.1, read as the reverse complement.
CTCCTGGCAGGACGAGGAGTTCGGTCCGTTCGGGGCTGCTCACTCAGTGGCCCCGGCGGCCTTGGGCAGGTGCGGCTTGGTGGCGTAGGCGACGAAGCTCTTGCCGACGACGGGGTTGAGCAGCTGCTCGGCGACCCGGGTCAGGGCGGGCTTCTTCATGATGTCCCAGACCAGGAGCTTGTGGTACGCCTTGACCGGCAGCGCCTTGTCGTTGTCGACGCCGAACGCGCACTTCAGCCACCAGTACGGGGCGTGCAGCGCGTGGGCGTGGTGGGTGCCGTACGGCTTGAGGCCCGCCTCGCGCATCCGGCCGAGGAGCTCGTCGGCCTTGTAGATGCGGATGTGGCCGCCCTCGACCTCGTGGTACGCGTCGGAGAGCGCCCAGCAGACCTTCTCGGGGCCGTAGCGCGGGACGGTGACGGCGATGCGGCCGCCGGGCTTGAGCACGCGCACCATCTCGGCGAGCACCCCCTTGTCGTCGGGGATGTGCTCCATGACCTCGCTGATGATGACGACGTCGAACGACTCGTCGGGGAAGGGCAGATGGAGCGCGTCGCCCTCCATCGCGGTGGCCGTGGCGCCCGCGGGGGCCTCACCGGCCTCCTTCATCGCGGCGAACCACTTGGCGACCTCGGCGATCTCCTCGGCGTTCTGGTCGAGGGCGACGACCTGCGCCCCGCGCCGGTAGCACTCGAAGGCGTGCCGTCCGGCCCCGCACCCGAGATCGAGGACGCGGTCGCCCGCGGCGAGCGGGAAACGGGTGAAGTCGACGGTCAGCACGTGGCCCTGCTTTCCTCTGGGGTTTCCTGGTGAGGTCGTGACGAGACGGCGGGGCCGCGCTCCAACGACTCGCGGTACAGCTCGGCGGTGCCCTGCGCGGCCCGCGCCCATGTGAAGCGGTCGAGGACCCGGGCCCGGCCGGCCGCGCCGAGGCGGCGCCGCAGCTCCGGGTCGCCGAGCAGCCGGCTCAGGCCCGTGGCGAGCGCGCCCGCGTCGCCGGTCGGGACGGCGAGGCAGGTCTCGCCGTCGGGCCCGGCGACCTCCGGGATCGCGCCGCCCTTGGTGGCGACGAGCGGGGTGCCGGTGGCCATGGCCTCGGCGGCGGGCAGCGAGAAGCCTTCGTAGAGCGAGGGCACGCAGGCGACCTGGGCGGAGCGCACCAGGTCGACCAGTTCGGCGTCGCTGATGCCCTTCACGAACTCGACGGCGCCCTCGAGCCCGTACCGCTCCATCGCCTGGGCGACCGGGCCCTCCTCGGGGCGCTTGCCGACGACGACGAGATGGGCGTCGGGGTGTTCGGCCCGCACCTTGGCGAGGGCTTCGACGAGGAAGACGAGGCCCTTGAGCGGGACGTCGGCGCTGGAGGTGGTGACGATGCGGCCGGGGATCTCGGGCACCGCGGCGTCCGGGGAGAACAGGTCGGTGTCGGCGCCGATGTGCACGACGCGGATGTGGTCGCGCCGCACGCCGAGGTGCTGGACGATCTCGTCGCGGGAGGTGCCGGAGACGGTGAGCACGGAGGGCACGCGGCGGGCGACGCGCTTCTGCATGCGGGTGAAGGCGTACCAGCGGCGCTTGGAGAGGCGCTGCTGCCAGGTCTCGGCGGCGTCCAGTTCGAGTTGCCGGTCGACGGTGATGGGGTGGTGGATCGTGGTGACGAGCGGGGCGCCGATGTCGCCCAACAGGCCGTAGCCCAGCGTCTGGTTGTCGTGCACGACGTCGAACTCGCCGCGTCTGGCGCGCAGATGGTGGCGGGCGCGGAGCGAGAACGTCAGCGGCTCGGGGAAGCCGCCGGTGCGCATGGTGGCGAACTCCAGGGCGTCGACCCAGCCGCGGAACTCGTCGCGCTTCGGCGTGCGGAACGGGTCGGGGCTGCGGTACAGGTCCAGGCTCGGCAGCTCGGTGAGCGAGAGACCCGCGAGGTCCTCGCCCTCGTCGAGCACCGGGTAGGGCTGGGCGCCGATGACCTCGACCCGGTGGCCGAGGCGGGCCAGCTCACGGGAGAGGTGGCGTACGTACACGCCCTGGCCACCGCAGAACGGGTTGCCCTTGTACGTGAGGAGAGCGATGCGCAACGACTCCGCGGTCACTCCAGGCCACCCTTCTCTCCTGCTTGCCCGTGGACATCCCGGCCTGCCAGTGGACACTACGTGGGGACGCTAATCTAGAACAAGTTTCAGACTTGATCGTTCAATGAGGATCGAATCTACCGGCTGGTAGCGGGCGTGTGGCAGGCGGATCGGGTGATTCACGCCACGGACCGCCGGCCCGGGAGACGGAAGCGGACGGAAGCAGACAGATGACAGCTCCGGATGCCAGAAGCAGCGGCGCTCAGGGCGCCCCCGCACTCACCGAGCGGCAGGAGGCGCGGCGCCGCAGGATCCTGCACGCGAGCGCGCAGCTCGCGGCGCGCGGCGGGTTCGACGCGGTGCAGATGCGCGAGGTCGCCGAGTCGTCCCAGGTCGCCCTCGGCACGCTGTACCGCTACTTCCCCAGCAAGGTCCATCTGCTGGTCGCCACCATGCAGGACCAGCTCCAGCACATGCACACCACGGTCCGCAAGCGCCCGCCGTCCTCCGACGCCCCCGCCGAGCGGGTCGCCGAGACGCTGATGCGGGCCTTCCGCGCGCTCCAGCGCGAGCCGCATCTGGCCGACGCGATGGTGCGTGCGCTGACCTTCGCGGACCGCAGTGTCAGTCCCGAGGTCGACCAGGTGTCCCGCCAGACCACGGCGATCATCCTGGACGCGATGGAGCTCGACGACCCGACCCCCGCGCAGCTCTCCGCGGTCCGGGTCATCGAGCACACCTGGCACTCGGCCCTGATCACCTGGCTCTCGGGCCGCGCCTCGATCGCCCAGGTGAAGATCGACATCGAGACGGTGTGCCGCCTGATCGATGTCACCTCCAGCCCCTCCGGCGAGTGAGGAGCGGGGTCCGGGGCGGAGCCCCGTGGCGCGAGCGCGGGCGCCGCGGGCCACTACTCCTCGGGGGGAAACACGACCTCCCCCGAATCGGCGAGCGCCAGCGTGATGGCCTCGACGGGGCACCCCTCCGCCGCCGCCAGGACCTTCTCGCCCGCGTCGACGTCCGGCTCGGACGGGTGGGACTGCCGGGCCGTGTCCAGGCGGAAGGAGTCCGGCGCGTGGTTCACGCACATGCCCGAGCCGATGCACACCCCCCGGTCGACCTCCACATGCCACCGGTCGCCCATGCTCAGGCCCCCTCGGGCTCGTACCCGGCGGGCAGGTGGATCATCTTGTGCTCGAAGTACTCGCCGTACCCCTCGGGCCCGAACTCCCGCCCCACGCCGCTGTTCTTGTAGCCGCCGAACGGGCCGAGCATGTCGAGGCTGAAGGTGTTGACGCTGTACGTGCCCGTGCGCACCCGGCGCGCGACGTCGATGCCGCGCTCGACGTCGGCGGTCCAGACGCTGCCGCTCAGGCCGTAGTCGGAGTCGTTGGCGATCTTCAGGGCCTCGGCCTCGTCGCCGTAGGGCAGCAGGCAGATGACGGGGCCGAAGATCTCCTCGCGGGCGATGCGCATGGAGTTGTCGACGCCGCCGAAGAGGGTGGGTTCGACGTACCAGCCCTGCTCGAAGCCCTTGGGCACGCCGCCGCCGGTGAGGATCTTGGCGCCCTCGTCCTGGCCGATGCGGATGTAGTCGAGGGAGCGCTGCTGCTGGCGCTTGGCGACGAGGGGGCCGAGTTCGGTGGCCGGGTCGAGGGGGTCGCCGACCTTGAGGGCGCCGGCCGCGCTCGCGAAGGCGTCGGCGAACTCGTCGTAGCGGGAGCGCGGGACGAGGATGCGGGTCTGGGCGACGCACGCCTGGCCGTTGATCATCCACGCGAAGGGGACGATGCCGGCGACGGCGGTCGCGGCGTCCGCGTCCTCCAGAACGACGGCGGCCGACTTGCCGCCCAGCTCCAGGGTGACGCGGGTGAGGTTGCGGGCGGCGACCTCCATGACGCGCTTGCCCGCGCCGACCGAGCCGGTGAAGGAGACCTTGTCGATGCCGGGGTGGGAGACGAGGTACTCGCTCACCTCGCGGTCGGCGGGCAGGATCGAGAGCACGCCCTCGGGCAGACCGGCCTCGGCGGCGATCTCGGCGAGGATGTAGCCGTCGAGCGGTGTCTCGGGCGAGGTCTTCAGGATCACCGGGCAGCCGGCGAGCAGCGCGGGGGCCAGCTTGGCGGCGGCGGTGAACTGCGGGACGTTCCAGGGCACGACGGCCGCGACGACGCCGACGGGCTCGCGCCGCACGAGGAGCTTGCCGAGCACGCCGTCGCGGGCCTGCTCGTAGGTGAAGTCGCGGGCGACGGTGAGCGCGGAGTCCCAGACCATCATCGCGGCGAGGGCCTGCACCATGACGCTCGCGGTGAACGGGGTGCCGTTCTGGCTGCTGATGACGCGGGCGATCTCCTCGTGGCGTACCGCGAAGGCGTCCTTGATCTTCGTGACGACCGCGATGCGCTCGTCGAGGGTCATCCGGGGCCAGGGCCCGTCCTCGAAGGCCCGGCGGGCCGCGGCGACGGCCCGGTCGACGTCGGCGGGGGCGGCGTGCGGCACCCGGCCGAAGACCTCTCCGGTGTGCGGGGAGACGACCTCGATGACGTCCTTGCCGAGGGGATCGGTCAACTCCCCGCCGATGAACAGCTGTCCGTGTTCCACGAGCTCGGTCATGGCTGACTTCCTCTTCCCCGACCATTTCTGACGGTGTTTCAGAACTGATACCAGTTCTAGTTGGGAATCGGAAGGGTGGGAAGGGGCCGGACACCCCGAGCGTCCGGGTATCCGGGCATAGGGTGCCGAGATGCTCCCCGAGCCGATCCGCACCCCCCGCCTGACCCTGCTGCCGCTGGCCCTGCCGCACGCCGACGAGATGGCGGAAGTGCTCGCCGACCCGGCGCTGTACACCTTCACGGGCGGCGGACCGCCGTCGCTCGGGGAACTGCGCACGCGGTACGCCCGTCAGGTGGCGGGCTCCCCCGACCCGGACACCGACTGGCTCAACTGGGTTCTGCACGTGGGCACTTCAGGACGGCTTGCGGGATATGTGCAGGCGACCGTGACGGACGGCCGCACCGCCGACGTGGCCTGGGTCGTGGGCACCGCGTGGCAGGGGCGCGGCTTCGCCCGGGAGGCCGCGTCCGGGATGGCCGGATGGCTGGCGGCGCGGGGCGTGGCGGAACTCGTCGCCCATGTCCACCCCCTGCACCACGCGTCGGCGATGGTGGCGCGCGACCTCGGGCTGACGGCGTGCGGCGAGGACGACGAGGGCGAGACCGTCTGGCGCGGACGGGCCGCCGAGCTGGGCGACCCGGGCAACCATTGAAACAAGTTCTACAAGTTCCATTACAGTGACGGGAGTTCGGCGCGACGGCCGGTGCTCCCGGGCAGGTGACGGAGCGGGGCCCAGTGACTGAGGCGGCAGAGGTGACAGAAGAGGTGACGAAGGTGACGCAGGTGACCGACCACGGCGGGGGCGTGCAGAGCATCCGGGTCCCGATCCCCGACAACCCTCTCGGCTACACGCTCATCTACGTACTGGACACCGACGCGGGGCCGGTCCTGGTCGACACCGGCTGGGACGACCCGGAGTCCTGGGACACGCTGACGGCGGGGCTCGCGAACTGCGGCACGTCGGTCGGCGACCTCACGGGCGTCCTGATCACGCATCACCACCCCGACCACCACGGCCTGTCGGCGAAGGTGCGCGAGGCGTCCGGCGCCTGGATCGCGATGCACGAGGCGGACGCGGCGGTGGTGCGGCGCACCCGGGAGAACGACCCGTCGCGCTGGTACGCGTACATGACCAGGAAGCTGATCGCCGCCGGGGCGCCCGACGCGCACGTGGCCCCGATCGCCCGCGCCCGCGACGAGGGCACCCCGCGCCGCCTGCCCGGCCTCGACCCGGCGCTGCCCGACCGCACCATCACCCCCGGCGACCTGCTCCCCCTGCCGGGCCGCAGGCTCCGCGCGATCTGGACGCCGGGCCACACCCCGGGCCATGTCTGCCTGCACCTCGAAGAGGACCACCCGGCACAACTCCCGGGAAACGGGCGCCTGTTCAGCGGCGACCACATCCTGCCGGGCATCACCCCGCACATCGGCCTCTACGAGGACCCGGACGACGCCACCGTGACGGACCCCCTCGGCGACTACCTCGACTCCCTCGAACGGGTCGGCCGGCTGGCCCCCGCCGAGGTCCTCCCGGCGCACCAGCACACCTTCACCGACGCGCCCGCCCGCGTACGGGAACTGCTGGAGCACCACGAGTCCCGGCTGACCGATCTGCTCACCCTCCTCGCGGAGCCGCTCACCCCCTGGCAGCTCGCCGAGCGCATGGAGTGGAACCGGCCGTGGGCCGACATCCCCTTCGGCTCGCGGACCATCGCGGTGTCGGAGGCGGAGGCGCATCTGCGCCGGCTGGTGAAGCTGGGGCGGGTGGAGACGGCCGTCGGCAGCGACCCGGTGGCGTACGTCGCGGCGCCCTGATCCGACGTCACCGGGCGGCCGGTCACGGCCGGCGGATCTTTGCCGCGCGTAGATGGTCGGGCCCCACGCGCAGGCGTATGGTCCTGGCCAAGAGCTCACTTGAGCTGGAACGACAAGGGGGCGGCCGCCGATGGCGCCGGACGAGGCTGTGGTCGGCTGTACGGGGAAGCTGGTGCTCGGCACACGGGGTGCCGGAGGGCCGGGCGAGGTGCTGGTGCGGGTCAGGGGCGGGACCGAGACGTTTCTCGCGTGGTCCGACGAGCCTCTGGAGCGCGGGACGACCGTGCTCGTGATCGAGTCGCGCGGCACCCGGCAGGTCGTGGTCATGGCCTGGACCGATCCTCTCCTCGCCGACGGCGACGGCGGCGCCCGCTAAGGAGACGTCAAGGATGTTCGGATATCGCGTTCCCGCCCCCGACGAGGCGATGTTGATCTCGGGTGGCAGGCGGGGACTTGGGGGAGCGCCGTTCCGCGTCGTCACCGGGCACGGGAAGTTCGTGCTGCCCGTGTTCCGCAAGACCCGTTTCCTGTCGCTGGCCATGGCGGAGGCGGAAGTCGTCGAGAAGTGCGTCACCAAGCAGGGCATCGCGCTGACCGTGCGGGCCGTCATCGCCTTCAAGGTGGGCAACGACCACGAGTCGATCGTCAACGCCGGGCAGCGGTTCCTGTCCGACCAGGAGCAGATGTCGGTGCTCACCGGGCGGATCTTCGCCGGTCACCTGCGCTCCATCATCGGCTCGATGACCGTCGAGGAGATCGTCACCGAGCGGCAGAAGCTGGCGACGGAGGTGCTCGACACCTCGAAGGCCGAGATGGCGAAGATCGGGCTGCACGTCGACTCGTTGCAGATCCAGTCCATCGACGACGGTGCCACCGGGTACATCGAGGCGATGTCGCAGCCGCACAAGGCCGCCATCCAGCGTGCCGCGAAGATCGCGCAGGCGCAGGCCAACCAGGCCTCCGTCGAGGCGGAGCAGGCTGCCGCCCGCAAGCAGGCCGAGTTCGCGCGGCAGACCGCGGTCGTGCAGGCCGAGTTCAGCGCCGAGGTGGACCGGGCCAAGGCGCAGGCCGACCAGGCCGGGCCGCTGGCGCGGGCGCACGCGCAGCAGGAGGTGCTCGCCGCGCAGACCGAGCTGGCGCTCAAGCAGGCCGAGCTGCGGGAGAAGGAGCTGATCGCGGAGGTCGTGAAGCCGGCGCAGGCCGATGCCGAGCGGATCCGGGTGCTCGCCCTCGCCGAGGCCGAGCGGATGAAGATCCAGGCCGAGGCGGCGGCGTCGTACGACCGGGTCGCGCTGGACCGGATGCTCATCGATCAGTTGCCGCAGATCGTGAAGGAGGCGTCGGCCGGGCTCGCCGGGGCCAATGTCAACGTCCTGAACGGGGCCGATGGGCTCGGCGAGATCGCCGCCGGGCTCGTCGGGCAGGGGCTGACGATCCTCGACTCGGTCCGCAAGAACCTCGGCGCGACGGACGACCCCGGTTCCGCCGTCGAGCGCTACCGGGGCGACGACGGCCCCGTCGAGGTCCGCTGACGCGTTCGGCCGCGGCTCTCGTCGTGGCTGGTCGCGCAGTTCCCCGCGCCCCTGAAGGCATGCGCTGCGCGCAGCCTTCCCCCGGAGGCTGCGGCTCCGCCGCGCCTCTCGCGATGAGATGCCGCACGAAGTGCGCATCTCAGGGGCGCGGGGAACGGCGCGAGAAGCGGCCACCGGCCCGCACACAAAGAACAACCCAGGGGCGCGAGGAACGGCGCGAGAAGCGGCCACCGGCCCGCACACGAAGAACAACCCAGGGGCGCGGGGAACGGCGCGAGAAGCGGCCACCGGCCCGCACACGAAGAACAACCCAGGGGCGCGGGGAACTGCGCGACCAACCCCCACCGGAGCCGCACACGAAGAACAACCCAGTGCGGCCGGGTCCCCGGCGGAGCCGCCCGCGGACGACCCCGAAACACGGCGCCCGGTACAGTGAAGGCGTCGTCATCAAGCGTGTGTGAGGGGAAGCCGGTGGGAGTCCGGCGCTGACCCGCAACCGTCACAGCCGGATTGCCTCACCCGCCTCATGATCGGCTCAGAACCGTCGAGGCATACGGAGCTGGAGCCGCCCGGTACCAGCAGAGCGTGCCGTGCCGCCCGGCTCCCCGCAGGGAGAGGCACCCGCCCCAGCATGAACATTCGCCGCAGCGCCGCACTCGTGGCCGCGACCGTCGTGATCGGCGGCGCGGCGGCGCCGGCCGCCCTCGCGGACGGTGCCTCCCCCTCGGCGTCCCCCAAGGTCGTCGTACCGAGCGGCCTGTACGGGTCCGCCGATCCCACGTACGACGGCGTGTGGCGCCAGTCCCTCGCCCTCGTGGCGCAGAAGACCGAGGACGTCCGGCCCGCCGCGAAGGCCGTCGACTGGCTCGCGGGCCAGCAGTGCGAGAACGGCGGCTTCGCCGCGTTCCGGGCCGAGCCGGGCAAGGCCTGCGACGCGAAGACGCCCGTCGACAGCAACAGCACGGCCGCCGCCGTCCAGGCCCTGGCCGCCGTGGGCGGCCGCGACGGCGAGGTCGCCAAGGGCGTGGCCTGGCTGAAGAAGAACCAGAACGCCGACGGCGGCTGGGGCTACAACCCGGGCGGCGCCAGCGACGGCAACTCCACCGCGGTCGTGCTCGGCGCCCTGTCCACCTCAGGCGACGAGCCCGCCGAGGTCCGGTCCTCGACCGGCAAGTCCGGCTTCGACGCCCTCGGCACGCTGACCCTGCCCTGCTCGGAGGGCAAGGACGGCGGCGCGCTCGCCTACCAGCCCGACAAGAAGGGCGAGCTCACGGCGAACGCCGACGCGACCGCCGCCGGTGTGCTCGGCGCCCTCGGCTCCGGTTTCGCCGCCGAGAAGGGCACGGCCCCGGACGCGTACACCTGCGAGGACGGGGAGCAGGCGAAGACCTCCGAGGGCATCGCGCACAACGGCGCCGTCTACCTCCAGAACCAGCTCTCCACGCACCTGTACCTGAAGTCGCAGCTGGCCGGCGCCACCGACCAGCCCGACTACGGCAACACCGCCGACGCGGTCACGGCCGTGGCCGCCGCGGAGGGCATCAAGTACACGAAGGACCCGTACGCCTGGCTGGAGAAGAACGCGCAGGACTGGGCGAAGGGCGCCGGACCCGCCGCCTACGCCCAGCTGATCTTCGCCGCGCACGCCACCGGCAACGACCCGCGCGACTTCGGCGGCACCGACCTGGTGAGCGCGCTGAACAAGACGGGGCCCGACCCCGCCTCCGCGAAGTCCGCCGCCGACTCCGGTGACGAGAAGAAGGACGACGGCGGCAGCGGGGTGTCCTGGTGGATCGTCGGCGTCATGTTCATCGCCGCGGTCGGCGCCGGAATCCTGATCAGCGGGCGTAAGAAGCAGCAGAAGTGAGCCGCGCCGCCCGGCTGGCGCTCGCCCTGCTCGTGGCCGTCCTCGGGCTCGCCGTCGCCGCGCCCGCGCAGGCCGCCGGGTACCGGTACTGGTCGTTCTGGGAGAACGACGGCGGCTCGTGGACGTACGCGACCATGGGCCCGGGCCAGAGCCGCCCGTCGGACGGCGATGTCGAGGGGTTCCGGTTCGCGGTGAGCGCGGACTCGAAGGACGCCACGAAGCCGCGCGGGGCCGCCGACTTCGACGCGGTCTGCGGCGACACGGGCGCGCAGGACGGGAAGAAGCGGGTCGCGGTCGTCATCGACTTCGGCACGGCCGAGGACGCGCCCGACGGCGAGACCCCGCCGAAGGCACGCACCGCGTGCGCCCGGGTCGGTGAGGACGCGACCGCCGCGGACGCGCTGGCCGCCGTCGCCAAGCCGCTGCGCTACGACAGCAGCGCCCTGCTCTGCGCCATCTCCGGGTATCCGAAGTCCGGCTGCGGCGAACAGGTCAGCGGCCATAAGCACTCGCCGAGTGCCACCGAACCCGCGAAGAAGTCGAGCCACTCGCTGCCGTCCGTCGGCGTCCTCGCGGGCGTCGTCGCCGTCGTCGTGCTCGGCGGCGCGGCGATCTGGCAGGCCAAGCGCCGCCGCGACTGAGTCATGGGTCTCGACGCGCTGCGGGCCCCCCGGGCCGGCCGTTCCCGTTCGCTGCATCCGGGTGCCTGGTGGATCTGGGCTCTCGGGCTCGGCACGGCCGCGTCCCGCACCACGAACCCGCTGCTGCTCGCGCTGCTCGTCGGCGTCGCCGGTTACGTGGTGGCGGCGCGCCGGACGGAGGCGCCGTGGGCACGCAGCTACGGGGCGTTCGTGAAGCTGGGGCTCGTCGTGATCGGCATCCGGCTGGTCTTCGCCTGCTTCCTCGGCTCGGCGATCCCGGGCTCGCACGTCGTCATGACGCTGCCCGAGGTGCCGCTGCCGGACTGGGCGCAGGGCGTGCGGATCGGCGGGCGGGTCACCCTGGAGGGCCTGGTGTTCGCCCTGTACGACGGGCTGAAGCTGGCCGCGCTGCTGATCTGCGTCGGCGCCGCGAACGCGCTGGCCTCCCCGTCGCGGCTGCTGAAGTCGCTGCCGGGCGCGCTGTACGAGGCGGGCGTCGCGGTCGTCGTCGCCATGACGTTCGCGCCGAACCTGGTCGCCGACGTGCGGCGGCTGCGGGCGGCGCGCCGCCTCCGGGGCCGCCCGGACAGCGGCCTGCGCGGGCTGCTCCAGGTCGGCCTGCCCGTCCTGGAGGGCGCCCTCGAACGGTCGGTTGCGCTCGCCGCCGCGATGGACGCGCGGGGTTACGGGCGCACCGCCGAGGTGCCGCCCGCCGTGCGCCGAGCCACCGCCGTCCTCACCCTCGGCGGTCTGATCGGCGTGTGCGCGGGCACGTACGGGCTGCTCGCGTCGTCGGGCGCCGGGTACGGGCTGCCCGTGCTGCTCGCCGGGGTCGCCGCCGCGCTCGGCGGGCTCTGGCTGGGCGGTCGCCGCTCGGTGCGCACCCGCTACCGCCCCGACGTGTGGGGCGTACGGGCCTGGCTCGTCGCCGGGTCGGGCGTGGTCGCCGCCGCCGTGATGATCTGGAGCGCCGCCCGGGACCCGGCCGCGCTGGCACCGTCCGTGGTGCCGCTGACGGCGCCCGCGCTGCCGCTCTGGCCGGCGGCAGGGGTCCTGGTCGGGCTCCTCCCGGCCTTCGTCGCGCCCGTACCCGCCCCCGCACCCGCACCCGCACCCGCAGAGCGAAAGCAGGAGTCGTCGTCATGATCCGCTTCGAGGACGTCTCCGTGACGTACGACGGCTCGCAGGCGCCCACCGTGCGCGGCATCGAACTGCACGTGCCCGAGGGCGAGCTGATGCTGCTGGCCGGTCCTTCCGGCGTCGGCAAGTCGACGCTGCTGGGCGCGGTGAGCGGGCTCGTGCCGCACTTCACCGGCGGCACCCTGGCCGGACGGGTCACCGTGGCCGGGCGCGACACCCGTACGCACAAGCCGCGGGAACTCGCCGATGTCGTCGGCACGGTCGGCCAGGACCCCCTCGCGCACTTCGTGACCGACACCGTCGAGGACGAACTCGCCTACGGCATGGAGTCGTTGGGGCTGCCCGCGCCCGTCATGCGGCGCCGTGTCGAGGAGACCCTCGATCTGCTCGGGCTCGCCGGTCTGCGGGACCGCCCCATCGCCACGCTCTCCGGCGGCCAGCAGCAGCGCGTCGCGATCGGCTCCGTCCTCACCCCGCACCCGCGCGTCCTGGTCCTCGACGAGCCGACGTCGGCGCTCGACCCGGCCGCCGCCGAAGAGGTCCTCTCGGTGCTCCAGCGGCTCGTCCACGATCTCGGGACGACCGTCCTGATGGCCGAGCACCGTCTCGAACGGGTGGTGCAGTACGCGGATCAGGTGGCGCTGCTGCCGGCCCCCGGGGAGCCCCTGCTGGTCGGCGACCCGGCCGCCGTGATGGCCGAGTCCCCGGTGTACCCGCCGGTGGTGGGCCTCGGACGGCTGGCGGGTTGGTCACCGCTCCCCCTGACGGTCCGAGACGCCCGCCGCGCGGCGGGCCCCCTCCGGGACCGGTTGGCAAATACAGCCCCGAATCCAGCCCCTCCGCCCTCCAGGAAGCGACAGCCAAATCCAGCCCCTCCGCCGTCCAGGAAGCGGCAGCCAAATCCAGCCCCTCCGGCGTTTGAGGAGCGGGGTCCGGGGCGGAGCCCCGAAGCGGGAGCGCCGCTCGCGCAGACAACCGGCCTGGGCGTCCGAAGGGCCCGCGTAGACGCCCTCCGCCAAGTAGACCTCCAGGTCGCCGGAGGCGAGATCGTCGCGCTCATGGGCCGCAACGGCGCCGGAAAGTCCACCCTGCTCTCCACCCTCGTAGGAATGATCAAGCCGACCGTCGGATCGGTCCGGGTCGACAAGCTCGTGCCGCACAAGGCGACACCCCGAGACCTCATCCGCAAGGTGGGCCTGGTCCCGCAGGAACCCCGCGACCTGCTCTGCGCCGACACGGTCGCCGCCGAGTGCACGGCCGCCGACAAGGACGCGGACGCGGCGCCCGGCACCTGCCGCGCGCTGCTCGGCGACCTCCTGCCGGGCATCGCCGACGACACGCACCCGCGCGACCTGTCCGAGGGCCAGCGCCTCACCCTGGCGCTGGCGATCGTGCTGACGGCGGCGCCGCCGCTGCTGCTCCTCGACGAGCCGACGCGCGGGCTCGACTACGCGGCGAAGGGCCGACTGGTCACGATCCTGCGCGGCCTGTCGGCGCGCGGGCACGCCATCGTCATGGCCACGCACGATGTCGAACTGGCGGCGGAGCTGACCCACCGGGTGGCGATCCTCGCGGACGGCGAGATCGTCGCGGACGGGCCGACCCCGGAGATCGTCACGTCGTCGCCGTCGTTCGCGCCGCAGGTCGCGAAGGTGCTCGCGCCGCAGCGGTGGCTGACCGTCGCGCAGGTCCGGGAGGCGCTCTCGTGACGCCCGTACCCGACCGGCAGGCGAACCCGGTCCGGCTCGGGCCCCGGTCCGTCGCCGCGCTGCTGCTGGTCAGCGCCGTCGGTGTGGTGTCGATCGGCTGGCCGCTGATCGCAGGGCCCGGTTCGCAGGTGACCGCGCACTCGCAGGACGCCCCCTGGCTCTTCGCGGCGCTGCTCGTGCTGCTCGTCGCGGTCGTCGCCGCGACGATCTCGGAGTCCGGCATGGGTCCGAAGGCGGTCGCGATGCTCGGCGTGCTGGCGGCGGCGGGCGCGGCGCTGCGGCCCATCGGCGCGGGCACGGCCGGGATCGAGCCGATGTTCTTCCTGATGGTGCTCAGCGGGCGGGTCCTCGGGCCGGGCTTCGGGTTCGTGCTGGGCTCGCTCAGCATGTTCGCGTCCGCGCTGCTGACCGGCGGGGTCGGGCCCTGGATGCCGTTCCAGATGATCTCCATGGGCTGGTTCACGATGGGCGCCGGGCTGCTGCCGGGGGCGGACACGCTGCGCGGGCGGGGCGAGCGGGTGATGCTGGCCGGGTACGGGTTCTGCGCCGCGTTCGCCTACGGCACGATCATGAACCTGTCGGGCTGGCCGTTCATCGACTCGCTCGCCTCGTCCGTCGCCTACCAGCCGGACGCCTCGCTCCACGACAATCTGGCCCGCTTCCTCGCCTACTGCCTGGCGACGTCGCTCGGCTGGGACCTGGGGCGGGCCGCGCTCACCGTCGTCCTGACGCTGGTCGTCGGCGGCGCGGTGCTGAAGGCTCTGCGCCGGGCGACGCGGCGGGCCGCCTTCACGGCCGACGTCGGTTTCGACGAGCCGCGTACCTGACGAGCCTCGTACCTGACGAGCCTCGTACCTGACGGGGCGCTTGCCCCGCTAAAGCCGCTGGATGATGGTGCCGGTGGCCAGGGCGCCGCCCGCGCACATGGTGATGAGCGCGAACTCCTTGTCCCGGCGCTCCAGCTCGTGCAGGGCGGTCGTGATGAGGCGGGCGCCGGTCGCGCCGACCGGGTGGCCGAGGGCGATCGCGCCGCCGTTCACGTTCACCTTCTCCAGGTCCTGGTCGAAGACCTGCGCCCAGCTGAGCACGACCGACGCGAACGCCTCGTTGATCTCCACGAGGTCGATGTCCTTGAGCGTCATGCCGGCCTTGCCGAGCACGGTGCGCGTCGCGTCGATGGGCCCGTCCAGGTGGTAGTGCGGGTCCGCGCCGACCAGTGCCTGCGCGACGACGCGGGCGCGCGGCCGGAGCTTCAGGGCCCGTGCCATCCGCTTCGACGCCCACATGATGGCGGCGGCGCCGTCGGATATCTGCGAGGAGTTCCCGGCCGTGTGGACGGCGGTCGGCATGACGGGCTTGAGACCCGACAGGCCCTCCATGGTGGTGTCGCGCAGCCCCTCGTCCCGGTCGACCAGGCGCCACATGCCCTGCCCGGCGGCCTGCTCGGCCTCGGTGGTCGGCACCTGGACGGCGAACGTCTCGCGTTTGAAGCGCTCCTCGGCCCAGGCGTTCGCGGCCCGCTCCTGCGAGATGAGGCCGAGCGAGTCGACGTTCTCCCGGGTCAGCTCTCTGCGCCGGGCGATCCGCTCGGCCGCCTCGAACTGGTTGGGCAGGTCGACGTTCCCCTCCTCCGGGAACGGCTTGCCCGGGCCGTGCTTGGAGCCGGAGCCCAGCGGGACGCGCGACATGGCCTCGACGCCGCAGGAGATGCCGACGTCGATGACGCCCGCCGCGATCATGTTGGCGGTCATGTGCGAGGCCTGCTGGGAGGAGCCGCACTGACAGTCGACGGTGGTGGCGGCGGTCTCGTAGGGCAGGCCCATCGTCAGCCACGCCGTGCGCGCCGGGTTCATGGACTGCTCGCCCGCGTGGGTGACCGTGCCGCCGACGATCTGCTCGACGCAGTCCGGCTGGATGCCGGTGCGCCCGAGGAGTTCGCGGTACGTCTCCCCCAGCAGGTACGCCGGGTGGAGGTTGGCGAGCGCGCCGCCGCGCTTGCCGATCGGGGTACGTACGGCTTCGACGATGACGGGCTCGGCTGCCATGACAGTCGTCCTCTCCACGCAATCCCGGACGGATGAACATGAACTGAAACTAGAACGCGTACCAGTTCTCAGTGCAGTCTCGGCGCGCTTACCCCCGGTACGCAAGGGTCGTGCAAGCACAACACACGGAACCAACACACCCGCGCCCCTTGCCACTTCTAGAACCCGTTACTACCTTTCGAGCCATAACTGACGGAGCGTCAGACAGAATCTGGAGTGACCCCATGCCGTGCCCCGCGCTGCCCGACGGGTTCGACTTCACGGACCCCGATCTGCTCCAGGACCGCGTGCCGTACCCGGAGTTCGCCGAACTCCGGCAGGCCGAGCCGGTCCGCTGGATTCCGCAGGAACGCGGGATATCCGGCTTCGACGACGCGGGGTACTGGGCGGTGACCCGGCACGCCGACGTCAAATTCGTGTCCACGCACCCGGAGATCTACTCCTCCAACATCAACACCGCCGTGATCCGCTTCAACTCCTCGATCCAGCGCGACCAGATCGAGGTCCAGAAGATGATCATGCTGAACATGGATCCGCCCGAGCACACCCGCGTGCGCCAGATCGTGCAGCGCGGCTTCACGCCGCGCGCCATCCGCTCCCTGGAGGGCGCTCTGCGCGCACGGGCCGGCGACATCGTGCGGACGGCTCTGGAACAGGCCGGTCCCGACGGCGCGTTCGACTTCGTCACCAACATCGCCGTGGAGCTGCCGCTCCAGGCGATCGCCGAGCTCATCGGCATCGAGCAGAAGGACCGCGCCAAGGTCTTCGACTGGTCCAACAAGATGGTGGCGTACGACGATCCCGAGTACGCGATCACCGAGGAGATCGGCGCCGAGGCGGCCATGGAGATCGTCGGCTACGCGATGAACATCGCCGCCGACCGCAAGCAGTGCCCGGCCAAGGACATCGTCAGCCAGCTGGTCGCGGCGGAGGACCAGGGCAACCTCTCCTCGGACGAGTTCGGCTTCTTCGTGATCCTGCTCGCCGTCGCCGGGAACGAGACGACGCGCAACGCCATCACCCACGGCATGCACGCCTTCCTGACCCACCCCGACCAGTGGGAGCTGTACAAGCGCGACCGCCCCTCCACCACGGCCGAGGAGATCGTGCGCTGGGCGACGCCGGTCGTCTCCTTCCAGCGCACCGCCACCCAGGACACCGAACTCGGCGGGCAGAAGATCAAGGAGGGCGACCGGGTCGGCATCTTCTACTCGTCCGCCAACCACGACCCGGAGGTCTTCACCGACCCCGACACCTTCGACATCACCCGCGACCCCAATCCGCACCTCGGCTTCGGCGGCGGCGGCCCGCACTTCTGCCTCGGCAAGTCCCTGGCGGTCCTGGAGATCGACCTGATCTTCAACGCGATCGCCGACGCCGTGCCCGACCTGCGGCTCGTCGGCGATCCGCGCCGGCTGCGCGCGGCCTGGCTCAACGGCGTCAAGGAGCTTCGGGTGGCGGCGCCCGCGAAGGGGTGAATTCCGGCCGGATCCATCCCCCGGAATGAACACTTTCGTCGCGTGGCGCGTCTCATCCCGGAGACGACGCGCCCCGACGAGAGACGGATGGATCGGTACCCGTGGCCACGGTCGACCTGCCCTTCGCGCGCCCCCGCACGCCCCTGGCCGTGCGGCACCGCGTGCCGCTGCTCGCGACGGCGCCCACACTGCCGCTCTACGCGGTGTGGGCGCTGTTCCTCGCGACCGGCGGCGGCGACCTCGCGGCGCAGCAGGCGTGGGCCCGGTTCGCCGCCGACCACGGGGCGTCGGCGTACAACCTGTTCTGGTACGGCGGCATGCACACCGCCAACTACTCGCTGATCTCGCCCTACTTGATGGCCGGTCTTGGCGTCAGGCCGGTCACGGTGGCGTCCGGGCTGGCGGCCGCCTGGCTGGGCGCGCTCCTGGTCGTGCGCACCGGCATCGCCCGTCCGTCGGCGCCCGCCGTCCTGCTCTCGCTGGCCCTGTGGTGCAACGTCGCGTCGGGCCGGACCACCTTCGCGCTCGGGGTGGCCCTCGGGCTCGGCGCGGGCGTGGCGCTCACCGGGCGGCGGCGGTACGCGGCCGGGGCGCTCTGCGCGGCGCTCGCGACGATGGCGTCGCCGGTGGCGGGTCTGTTCCTGGCGGTCGTCGGGGCCGGGTACGCGGGCGTACGGGACTGGGGGCGGGCCGCCGCGTATCTGGCGCCGCCCGCGCTGGTCGTGGGCGCGACGACGCTGCTGTTCCCCTTCCAGGGCGAGCAGTTGATGCCGCTGGACCGTATCTGGCCGCCGGTGGTGTTCTCCCTCGCGCTCGCGGTGGCCGGACCCCGGCGCTGGCGGGTGGCCCGGTGGGCGGCCTGCGTCTACGCGGCGGGCACCGTCGTCACCTATCTCGTCCCCTCGCCGGTCGGCACGAACGTGGAGCGGCTCGCCGAACTCGCGGCGCCCGCCGTGCTGTTGGCGGCGCTCCAGACGCGGCTGCGGGACCGGCCCCGGCTGCCGGTGCTCGTGCTGGCCGGGGCGCTCGTGCTGTCGTCGGCGTGGGTGGTGCAGAAGACGGCCGACGATCTGCGGGTGTCCACGCGGGTGCCCGCCTGGGCGGCCGACACCCATGACGTCGTACGGGAGTTGGAGCGGCTCGGCGCGGACCGCACCCGGGTGGAGGTGATCCCGGCCCGCAACCACCGGGAGGCGACCGCGCTCGCCCCGTACGTGAACATGGCGCGCGGCTGGAACCGGCAGCTCGACGTCGAGCGGGGGCGGCTCTTCTACGACGGCACGTTCTCGGCGGCCACCTACCGGGCGTGGCTGGACCGGTGGGCGGTCGGGTTCGTGGTGCTGCCGGAGGGGAAGCCGGACGGGTTCGCCGAGCAGGAGGCCGCGTTCGTCCGCTCCGGGCCCGGCTATCTGGAGCCGGTGTGGCGCGGCCCGCACTGGCGGGTCTACCGGGTGCGGGCCGCGGTGCCGCTGGTCTCCGCGCCCGCCACGGTCGTCCGTTCGGACGGGGCGCGGGTGACGGTCCGCTTCGGCCGGGCGGGCACGGCGACGCTGCGGGTCGCGTACTCGCCGTGGCTGACGTCGGAGGACGGCTGCCTGACGGTGCGGCCGCGGCGGGGCGGTGAGTTCACCGAGCTGGTGGCGAGGGCGCCCGGCACCTACCGGGTCGGCTCCGACTGGGAGCGGGCGCCGTCGCCGAGCCCGTCAGCCCGCGGGTGTCGCGCAGGGTGAGGCGGAGCCGGTCGGGCTCTCCGAGGGGCTGGGCGAGCCGGTCGGGCTCGCGGTGTCCGTCGGGGACGGGCTGTCGGACGGGCAGCCGTCGTCGCTCGGCGTGCCGGTGCCGGGCTCCTCGGTCTCCGGAGGTGTCGGCGTGTCCGTCGGCTCGCCGGTCGCGGGCGGGGTCTCGGAGCCGGTGTCCGTGGGCCCGGGGGTGGGGCTGGGGGTCGGTTCGCCGCTGTCGGTGGGCTTGGGCGTGGGGCTGGTGGTCGGGGTCGGGCTGGGCTGCCGGGTGGGCGGCGGGCCGATGACGATGCCGCCGCCGTCCTTGTCGCCGACGGGCTTCTTCGCCGGGGTCTTGGAGCCGGCGCCGGGGCTGAACGGGACGACGCCCGTGCCGTCGGCGACGGTGTGCACGCCCTTGCGGTAGAACTCCATCCAGTACAGGACCGTACGGAGATAGTCGCGCGAGTAGTTGTAGCTGAGGATCGCCCGCTCCAGGCCGCCGCCGGTGCCGACGTCGCGGTTGCCCGCGCACAGGTAGTGGCCAGCGGCGAGGGCCGCGTCGAAGATGTTGTTCGGGTTGGAGACGCCGTCGCCGTTGCCGTCGGCGCCCCAGCGGCGCCAGGTGCCGGGCAGGAACTGCATCGGCCCGACGGCCCGGTCGTAGACGGTGTCGCCGTCCCAGCGGCCGCCCTCGCTGTCGCGGATGAGCGCGAAGCCCTCACCGTTCAGGGCCGGTCCGGTGATGCGGTGCCGGGTGGTGCCGTTGGCGTCGACGTCGCCGCCGCGCGCCTGCCCGGACTCGACCTTGCCGATCGCGGCGAGCAGTTGCCACGGCAGGTTGCAGCCCGGGTCGGTGCGGCCGACGGACGCCTCGGCTCTGCGGTAGGCGGCGAGGACGGTCGCGGGGATGCCGGCCTCGGCGCGGATCACCGTCGGCGGGAAGGTGATGTCCGGGTTGTCCGGCGTCTTCAGGGGCGGCAGTTCCGTGTGGTACGAGTCGTCGCCCTGGGACGGGACCTCGGGCAGGGCGCCGGAGCCGCCCGCGAGGGCGATCGGATCGGTGCCGGCGTCGTGGCTCTTGGTCAGCTCTTCTACGACACCCGGGGCCTGGGACGCCGTGAGCACGGCCGTCGCGGCGACGGCGATCGCGGTGCCGCGCAGTCGTCGGCCGAGGCGGGGGCGTTTGCTCAGTCGCGGGGAACGCATGAGAACCCTTTCGTCGGTTCGTCAGCTGCTGAAGGTGTCGATCGCGGAGACCAGCCAGCGGCCGTCGCGGTGGACGAGGTCGAGGGCGAGCATGGCGCCCGCGTAGTTCCCGGCGGCGTCCTTCGCCTTCGCCGCCGTGCTGGTGCTGGACTGGTCGGCGTAGACGAGGACCCGGGCGCGGTCGCCGTCGATCCGCTCGACGGCGCTGTCGGTGACAGTGGTGGTGACGACCGTCTTCTGCTCCTGCGCCTGCGCGAGGACGGGCGCGAGAAGGGTGCGGTGCTGGCCGACCGCCTTGCCGGTGAGGAGGTCGGCCGCGGCCTTCTCCGCCGTCTTCGGGTTGGCGTAGTCGTAGGAGAAGAGGGCGTTGACGGCCTTCTCCGCCTGCCCCTTGACCTCGCTGGTGCGGGCCGCGTCGGTGAGCGCCGTGTTCTGCGCGGCGGCGGTGTCGGTGAGCGCGTGGGACCGGGCGTGCGCCCAGCCGGCGAAGGCGCCGAGGAGGAGGGTGAGGAGGCAGAGGGCGGCGAGGAGGCGGCGCGGGGGCGCTGCCGCTCGGGGGGTGGTGGCCTTCTCGGTCTTCTCGGTCTTCTCGGTGGTACGGGGTTCGGGGCGCGGGCGGGTCTTTGTTGCGGGCTCCGGGGCTACGGCTTCGGCAGTGGTCTGCTCGGTCCGCTGGTTCTGGCGCTGGCGTTGGCGGTTGAGGGTGTGGCGGGTGGTCGACGGCATGGCCGGCTCCTCAGTCGGTGGTGGTCGAGGCCGAGTCGCCGACCTGGGCCTGGGCGAGGGCGCTGAGTTTCCAGTGGCCGTCGGTGCGGGTGAGTTCGCCGAGCATCCGGCTGTCCTTGTCGGCCGCCTTCTGTCCCGCGGCCTTCACGGTGATCCGGAGGGCGACCATGACGCGGGCCTTGCCGGCCCGCTGGTCGAGTTCGGTGACGGCGCCGTCGAGCACCTTCGCGGTGCTGACCGTCTTGGCGCTCTGCACTTGCTTCGCGAACTCCGAGCGACCCTTGACCAGTTGGGAGTGGAGCGCGCCGGTGGTGGAGCTCTCCCACAGGTCGAGTCCGCTGTCGAGTTTCTGGTGGTCGAGGGTGTTGAGGTTCTGCACGGCCTGCTCGCCCGCCTCCAGGGCGTCGTCACGGGCGGCCGCGAAGGAGGCCGAGTCGTCGTGCGCGGCCCCGTACCAGGACCAGCCGCCCCAGACGGCGAAGCCGCCCGCGACGAGGGTGAGGACGACCGCCACGACGAGCAGGGGTCTTTTCAGCATGGTTCACCTGGCCTTGATGTCGACGATCTGCCATACGTCGTTGTGGAGTTGGGCGGTGACGGAGAGCTGGGCGGCGGAGGTGACCGCCTTCTTGTCGCCGCGGCGCGTCGACTGGTCGAGGAAGACGAGCAGGTGCGCGGTGTCGCCGCGCAGGCTGACCGTGCCGACGCGGACGGCGTCGGTGGTGAGGGTGACTTTCTGGGCCGGCGCGTTCTTCTGGACCTGGGTGAAGAGTTCGGCGTACTGCTTGGCGGCCTTGCCCGTGAGGACCTGGTTCGCCGTGCGGGCGGTGGCGTTGGTGCCGTCCGGCGTGTAGGAGAAGATTTTGGCGAGGGCGCTGCTGATGTCGCCGTTGACGCGGTTGGTGGCGTCGGCGTCGGTGAGGGCGTGATTGCGGGTTGCCGGTTCGGTGCGGAGGTCGTGGGCGAGGTAGAAGAGGACGGCGCCGGTTGCGATGAGGACGCCGGCCACGATGGCGGCGATGACGATCTGCATCCGTCCGCCGCGGGGGCTGGTCTCCGTCTCCGGGTGCGCCTCCGTGGGTGGCTGGTCGCGCAGTTCCCCGCGCCCCTGAGCGCCGTCGGTCTCCGGCTCGTCTTCCGGGTGCGCCTCGGTGGCCGGTTGCTCGCGCAGTTCCTCGCGCCCCTGGGTGGGATCAGTGACCGCCACCTCTTCCTCGGCGGCCGCCGAGGCGCGCCCCTGGCGGCGATTCCGTGCGAGGCGTCGCAGAGCCTTGGGCAATCTGCCGCCTTGGGCGGCAGGGTGGGCAAGGCGGCTCCCGGTGCCGGGTTCCTCTTCGGGGGCCTCTACGTCGACTTCGTGGGTCACTTCGACTCCCCCGTCACCGGTACCGCGCCGAGTGACTTGATCTTCCAGGTGCCGTCGGCGGCCCGGCTCAGGACAGCCTCCAGGCGCTTGCGCTCCGCCGCGGCCGAGCCCGATGTCACCTGCACCGTCGCGATCAGCTTCGCCGTCCCGGCCCGGTCGTCCAGCGCCGTCACCGCAGCGTCCGTGACCACCCCGCGCGACGACACCCCGGCCGCCGGCGACACCCGCGCCAGTTCAGCCCGCAACGGCCCCGTCGTCACCGACTTCCACTCCCGCACCCCGGACTTGGCCCGCCCCGCGGTGGACGCGTCCAGCGTCGTCAGCCGGGCCACGGCAGAACGCCCGTCGGACAGCGCGGCATCCCGGGCCCGGCCGTACGCGAGGTCGTCGTCACCCCGCGCCTGCGCGTACGACCAGGCCCCCGTACCGCACACCACGAGCGCGACGGCGAGCCCCACCCCCGTCAGGGCCCGCCTCACCGCCCGCTCCCCTCGGAGAGCCCGAGCAGTCCGGCCATCCCGGAGGACGACGTGGACGACGTGCCGGACCCGTCGGCGACCGAGGGAAGGGACAGCGCGCCCGGCTGTGCGGGCTTGGGAACCGCGCCGCCGCCCGGCGCGTGCGCCGAGCCGCGTACGTTGACGCCGCTCGAAGCGGGAGCCGTGCAGCGGGCGCCGGTGTTGGTGGCGGGCGCCGCGCTGAGATCCGTACCGAGCCGGTACTTGGTGCCCGAGTAGCCCGCCGTGCAGGGAAGGGGCTTGAAGAACGTGACCGCCATGCCGAAGTTGACCTTCTTCCCGTCGACGGCCGTGGCCCCCGCGGCGACGGCCGCAGGCAGCTTCACGAGGAGTTCCTCGGTGCCGCGCTGCCGGGTGACGGCGACCTCGGAGGTGGTGAGGAGGTTGGCGAGGACGACGCCGACCTCGGGGTTGAGGTCACGGAGCAGGCCGCTGATCCGGGTGGCGGCGTCGGGCGCGGCCATGACGAGGCGGCGCAGGTCGGCGTCGGAGCCCTTGAGGGTGGCGGCGAGTTCGCTGGCGCCGGACGCGAAGGACTTGATGGCGTCGCCCTCCTCGGCCTGGGTGCGCAGCACGACCTCGCCGTCGTTCATGAGCTTGGTCGTCTCGGGGAGGGCCTTGTCGGCGGCCTGGACGAACTGCGTGCCGTTGTCCATGAGGAGTTGCAGGTCCTCGCCGCGCCCCTCGAAGGCCTTGCCGAACTCGTCGACGACCGTGCGCAGGTCGTCGAGCGGGACGGACGTGGTGAGGTTGTCGACGCTGGAGAGGACGTCCGTCACCGGGTTCGGCACCGACGACGCGGTCCGGTCGATGCGGGCGCCGTCGGCGAGGTACGGGCCGCCGGAGCGCTCGGGGCGCAGGTCGATGTACTGCTCGCCGACCGCCGACAGGCTCGCGACGACGGCCTGGGCGTCGTCGGGGATGTGCGGGGCGGACTTCTTGATGCGCAGGTCCGCCTCGACGCCGTCACCGGTGAGGTTGATCGCGCCGACGCGGCCCACCGAGACGCCCCGGTAGGTGACGTCGGAGTGGGTGAACAGGCCGCCGGTGCGCGGGAGTTGCACCTTGACCGTGTAGTAGTCGGCGGCGCCGACGTAGCGGCCGAGGTCGGCGTAGCGGATGCCGAGGTAGCCGAGGACGAGGACGGCGATGAGGAGGAACGCGAGGTTCTTGAGCCGGATGGCGAGGGTGATCACCGGGAGGCACCCCCGCTCGGGGTGGCGCTCGCGCTCGTACTGCTGCCCGTGCTGGTACTCGTAGTCGTCGAAGGAAGCGGCAGCGGTGAGGACGGGGCGGCCGACTTCCCCGACGGCGTCTTCTTCAGGGACTTGCGCTCGCTCTGCGGCGTGGCCGTCGGCGTCGTGCTCCCGTCGCTCTCTTCAAGCGGCGGGATGAGCGTCGTCCCCTTCACGGCCGCCATGTCCAGGTAGGTGTTGAGGTAGTCGCCCTTGATGCCGTTCATGACCTCGTCCGTGAACGGGTAGGTCAGCAGCACCTGGAGCGAGTTCGGCAGGTCCTGGCCCGAGTCGGCGAGCGCCTTCAGGGTCGGGGCGAGGGCCTTGAGGTCGGCGACCATGTCGGCCTGGCTGCGGTTGATGGTGTCGGTGGCGACGTCCCCGAGCCGGTCGAGGGAGCGGAGCATCGTCATCAGTGAACCCCGTTGCTCCTCAAGGGTCTTGAGGCCGGGCGAGAGGTCGGTCAGCACGGTGTCGACGTCCTCCTTGCGGTGCGAGAGGGTCGCCGAGAGCCGGTTGACCCCGTCGAGCGCGGCGGTGATGTCGCCGCGGTGGTCGTCGAGGTCGGTGACGAGGGTGTTGACCCGGCGCAGGGTGGAGCGGACGTCGGACTCGCGGCCGCCGACGGCCTTGTTGAGTTCCTGGGTGATGGTCTTGAGCTGGTTGACGCCGCCGCCGTTGAGGAGCAGCGACAGCGCGCCGAAGACCTCTTCGACCTCGGTGTTGCGGCCGGTGCGGGCGACGGGGATGCGGTCGCCCGCGTGCAGTGAGCCGGTGCCGTTGTCGGGCTCGACGAGCTGGACGTACTTCTCGCCGAGGAGGCTGGACTGCTCGATGCGGGCGCCGGCGTCGGCGGGCAGTTTGACGTCGCCGTTGATGCGCATGGTGACGCGGGCGGTCCAGCTGTTCCTGCCCGCGAGTTCGATGTCGGTGACCCGGCCGACGGACACGTCGTTGACCTTCACCGCGGACTGCGGGACGAGGCTGAGCACGTCCTTCATGTCGGCGGTGATGGTGTACGGGTGCGCGCCGAGGTCGGCGCCGCCGGGCAGCGGCACGTCCTCCAGGCCGCCGAACGACGGCGACGGCACGCTGATCACGCCGAGGGTGAGGAGGAACGCGACCGTGATGACGGTCGCGCAGCCGAGCCCCGCGCCCGCGCGGGCGGTGGATCGCCGGTTCACTGGTCGCCTCCCACGGAGGGCAGCGGCAGCAGCGGTCCGCCCTGGCTCAGCTCGTTGAGGTTGGCGCGGCCGTCGAGGGTGCGGGTCTTCGGGTTGTAGGCGTTGAGGACGTTGCCCGCGGCGAGCGGTGCGGTGTCCAGCGCCTCGGCGAGGGAGGCCCGCTGGTCGACGAGGGCCTGGGTGATCGGGACCAGCTTGTCGACGTTGTCCTTGAGCTGGGCCCGGTGGTCGTCGATGAACTTCTTGACCTGGCCGAGCGCGGTGCCGAGTTCCTTGAGGGCGCCCGCGAGGTCGTCCCGGTTCTCGGCGAAGTAGCCGGTGACGTCGTCGAGGGTCTCCTGCGCGGTGCGCACGCCCGAGTCCTCCTCTTTCAGCATCGTGGTGAACGACTGGAGCTGGGAGAGCGTGGTGAACAGGTCGTCGCTGCTGCCGTTGAGCGTCTTGGCGGCCTTGCCGAACTGCTCGATGCTGTCCCCGAGGTCCTTGCCGTTGCCCTTGAGGTTCTCGGCGCCGGTCTTCAGCAGTCCGGACAGCGCGCCCTTCTCGTTGGCGCCGTCGGGGCCGAGCGCCTTGCTGAGGTCGGTGATGCTGTCGTAGAGCTGGTCGATCTCGACCGGGGTGCGGTTGCGGGAGGCGGGCAGGACCGCGCCGTCCTCGAGGGCCGCGCCCGAGGTGTAGGCGGGGGTGAGCTGGACGTAGCGGTCGGCGACGACGCTGGGCGCGACGGCGACGGCCCGCGCTCCGGCGGGCACCTTCACCCCGTCGTCGACAGCGAGGGTGACCCGTACCCGGGTGCCCTCGGGGTGCACTCCGTCGACCCGGCCGACGCGTACGCCGAGGATGCGCAGGTCGGAGCCGTCGTAGATGCCGACGGCCCGGTCGAAGTACGCGGTGACGCGCATCCCGCTGTCACTGGCGGCGCTGACGCCGACGATGCCGGCGGCGATCAGTACCGCGAGGGCGAGGGTGCCGATGAGCAGCCTCTTGGTGGTCCGTGTGGTGGCCATGGCGGCGTCAGCCCCCGTTCCCGTAGGAGCCGTTCTTCGGTGGTCTGCACGACTTCGCGGGGAGCGACTTCTCGGGCAGGTAGGTGCGCGGCACGACGCCGCACAGGTAGCTGTCGAACCAGCGGCCGTTGCCGAGGGTGTTGCCGACGAGCCGGTAGTACGGGCCGAGCAGGGAGAGGGTCTTGTCGAGCTTTCCCTTGTTCGCGGCGAGGACGGCGGTGACCCGGCCGAGCGCGGTGAGCGTCGGGCCGAGCTGCCGGTCGTTGTCGTCGACGAGGCCGGTGAGTTCCCGGCCGAGCGCCTCGCTGCCGCTGAGCAGCGCCTTGATGGCGGTGCGCCGCTTCTGCAGTTCGGTGAGCAGGGAGCCGCCGTCGTTGATGAGCGTCTCGAAGCTGGACTGCTTCGTCTGGAGCGTCTTCGTCAGCTTCTTGCTGCCGGCGAGGAGCTCGGCGAGCTGGCTGTCGCGGGACGAGACCGTCTTCGACAGCGCGGACAGGCCCTTGACAGCCGCCTTCACGTCGGGCGGCGAGTCCTTGAAGGTCTCCGAGATGGTGTCGAAGCTCGCGGCGAGCTGCTCGGTGTCGATCTCGTCGACGGTCCCGCTGAGGTCCTGGAACGCCTCGGTGACGTCGTACGGGGATGTGGTGCGGGACAGCGGGATGCGGGTGCCGGGGTCCTGGCGGCCGGTGCCGACCGGGTCGAGCGCCACGTACTTGTCGCCGAGGAGGGTCTTGATGGCGATGGCGGCGGTGGTGCGGTCGCCGATCCAGGTGCCGTCGTCCTTGATCGTGAAGCTGACCTTGACCTTGCCGCCGTCGAGGCCGACGCCGGTGACCTCGCCGACCTTGACGCCGGCGATCCGCACCTCGTCGCCCTCACCGAGACCGGCGGCCTCGCTGAAGTCGGCGCTGTAGGAGGTGCCGCCGCCGATGAAGGGCAGGCTGCTCGCGTTGAAGGCGGCGAGCGCGACGAGTCCCAGCGCGACCAGTCCGGCGACGGCGATGAGGACGGGGTTGCGTTCCTGGACGGGCTTGAGCCACGGCCGTCTCCGGCTTCCGGCGGGCGTCGACATCACTGGCACCTCGCTTCGTTGACGGAGATACCGGTGGGTGCCTTCGACCCGTCGGACATGGTGACCCCGCTGACGCGCGCCTCGCAGAGGTAGAGGTTGAACCAGGAGCCGTAGGAGGCGAGTCGGGACAGGGCCGTGAGCTTGGCCGGGGTCTTGTCGAGGAAGTTCTGGATCTGCGGGATGCCGTCGTTCAACTGGTTGGACAGGCGCCCGAGTTGCTGGATGTCTCCCTTGAGCGGGCCTCGGGTGTCCTTGAGGAATCCGGCGGTGACGGTCGTCAGGTCGCCCATCGCGGCGACGGCCTGGCCGAGCGGTTCGCGGTCCTCGTTGAAGCCGGAGACCATCTGCTGGAGGGTGGTGACGAGGTCGTCGAACTGGTCCTCGCGGTTGTTGATCGTCGCCAGGACGTCGGTGAGGTTGCCGATGACCTCGCCGATCACCTTGTCCTTGGCGGCGACGGTCTGGGTCAGCGAGCCGACGTGCGTGATGAGGCTGTCGACGGTGCCGCCCTCGCCCTGGAGGACCTTGACGATCGAGCCGGCGAGATCGTTGACGTCGCGCGGCGACAGGCCCTCGAACAGCGGCTTGAAGCCGTTGAAGAGGAGCGTCAGGTCGAGGGCGGGGGTGGTGCGGTCCAGCGGGATGGTGTCGCCGGGCGCGAGGTCGCCGCCCGCGGAGCCGGTGCCGCGCTCCAGGGACACGTACCGCTGGCCGACCATGTTGAGGTACTTCACGCCCGCCGTGGTGGTGCCGGGCAGGGTGCGGTCCTTGTCGACGGTGAAGGTGACCTGTGCGGTGCGGTGGTCGACGACGCGGACGTCGGTGACCTCGCCGACCTTCACGCCGGATATCCGGACGCCGTCGCCGTCGATGAGCCCGGTGACGTCGGTGAAGAGCGCCTTGTAGCTGCGGGTGTCGGTGTTGACGCCGCTGTTGGCGATGGACAGGCCGAGCACGGTGGTGGCGAGCGCGGTGACGAGGACGAAGATGAGCGACTTCGTGATCGGTCCGGCGAGCGAGCGCCGCCGCACATGGCTGAAGTCTCCCTGGGGGGTACTCACTTGAGCTTCACCTCCGTTCCCCGGTAGACGGGGCCGACGAGCAGGCTCGACCAGTCGGGCAGGTCGTTCGGCGAGGTTTTCGCGGAGGGCGCGATCAGCTCGTTCACCAGGTCGTTCTCCTGCGGCGAGTTGGCGGTCCCGAGGTCCTGTCCTGCGACGGAGTCCGACGCGGTGACGGCTGCGGGGGTGCGCGCGGAGGCGCCGCCGAGGTAGGGCACGGAGTAGCAGTGCGGGGTGCCGCCGGAGCCGTAGGACGGGGTGTCGCGTCCGGCCTGGTAGGCGCCCCGGGAGGCGACGGTCGTGACGTCGACGTGCAGGCCCGGCTGGTCGGTGCCCTTGCCGAGCGCCTTGTCCATGCGCGGTACGAAGTCGGCGAGGGTGCGCAGGGTGCACGGGAACGACGACGAGTACTTCGCGAGGATGTTCAGCGTGCCGCGCGAGGTGGCGGACAGCCGGATGATGTTGTCCTTGTTGGCCCGCAGGAACGCGTCCAGGTCCTCGGCGGTACGGGTGGTGTCCCCGTACGCGGCGGCGAGGTCGCTCTGCTTCTCGGCGATGGTGCCGCTGGTGGTGGTGAAGTCGGTGAGCGCGTCGAGGATGCCGGGGGCCGCGTCGGCGTAGACGTGGGAGACCTGGACGAGCTGCTTCAGGTCCTCGTTGAGCGTCGGCAGGTTCGGGTTGAACTTCTTCAGGTGCGCGTCGAGCTGGGTGAGCGTGTCACCGAGCTGGTCGCCGCGGCCCTGGAGCGCCTGCGACACGGCGGACAGCGTCGCGGAGAGTTTCTGCGGCTGGACGGCGGTCAGCATGGGCAGGACGTCGTCGAGGACCTGCTGGAGCTCGATGGCGTTGGCGGACCGGTCCTGCGGGATGGTCGCCCCGGCCGCGAGCTTGCGCGTACCGGAGTCGGTGGCCGTGTCCTCGCCGCTCGCCGGGACGAGGGCCACGTACCGCTCGCCGAACAGCGTGGTCGGCAGCATCTGCGCGTGCACGTCGTCGGGGATGCGGTCGAGGGCGCCGGGCTTGAGGGCGAGGACGAGCCGCGCCCCGGTCTCCGTGGGCTCGATCCTGCGTACCTCACCGAGGACGACGCCGCGCATCTTGACCTCGGCGCCGAGGTGCATCTCGTTGCCGACGGAGCCGGTGTCGACGGTGACGTCGTCGGAGTCGGTGAAGTCCTTGTTGTACACGGCGACGGCCAGCCAGATGAGCAGGGCGGGCACGAGGAGGAAGGCGAGGCCGGCGAGGCGGCGTCGGATGGTGTCCACCGTCTCTCACCCCGCCACTTTCACGGTCGTCGTGGCGCCCCAGATGGCGAGCGACAGGAAGAAGTCGGTGACGGCGATGACGACGATCGCGTTGCGCACCGACCGTCCGACGGCGATGCCGACCCCGGCCGGGCCGCCGCTGGCGCGGAAGCCGTAGTAGCAGTGGGCGAGGATCACCATCACGCTGAAGATGAGCACTTTCAGCACCGACAGCAGCACGTCTGTCGGTGAGAGGAACAGATCGAAGTAGTGGTCGTACGTGCCTGCCGACTGCCCGTTGAAGACGACGGTGACGATGCGCGAGGCGAGGTACGAGGAGAGCAGCCCGATCGCGTAGAGCGGGATGATCGCGACGACTCCGGCGATGATGCGGGTGGTGACGAGGTACGGCATCGAGCGGACGCCCATGCCTTCGAGGGCGTCGACCTCTTCGTTGATGCGCATCGCGCCGAGCTGGGCGGTGAAGCCGGCGCCGACGGTCGCCGACAGGGCGAGTCCGGCGACGAGCGGGGCGATCTCGCGGGTGTTGAAGTAGGCGGACACGAAGCCGGTGAAGGCGGCGGTGCCGATCTGGTCGAGGGCCGCGTAGCCCTGGAGGCCGACGACGGTGCCGGTGGCGGCCGTCATCGCGATCATCACGCCGATGGTGCCGCCGATGACGCCGAGGCCGCCGGAGCCGAAGACGACCTCGGCGAGGAGGCGCTGCACTTCCTTCGTGTATCTAACGATGGTCCGCGGTATCCAGACCAGCGCCCGCACATAGAAGAGGAGTTGGTCGCCGCCCCGGTCGAGCCAGACGAGGGGTGAAGCCATGCGGGACTCAACCTCCCTTCGGTGGAACGATCTGGAGGTAGATCCCGGTCATCACCATGTTCACGAAGAAGAGCAGGATGAAGGTGATGACGACGGACTGGTTGACGGCGTCGCCGACGCCCTTGGGGCCGCCGCGCGGGTTGAGTCCGCGGTAGGCGGCGACGATGCCCGCGATGAACCCGAAGATGAGGGCTTTCAGCTCGCTGATGTAGAGGTCGGGGAGCTGGGCGAGCGCGGAGAAGGACTGGAGGTAGGCGCCGGGGGTGCCGTGTTGCAGGATGACGTTGAAGAAGTAGCCGCCGAGGGTGCCGACGACGGACACCATGCCGTTGAGCAGGATGCTGACGGTCATCGCGGCGAGCACGCGCGGCACGACGAGCCGCTGCACGGGCGAGACACCCATGACGGTCATCGCGTCCAGCTCTTCGCGGATCTTGCGCGACCCGAGGTCGGCGCAGATGGCGGAGCCGCCGGCGCCCGCGATGAGCAGGGCGACGATGAGCGGGCTGGCCTGCTGGATGACGGCGAGGACGCTGGCGCCGCCGGTGAACGACTGCGCGCCCAACTGCTGTGTGAGTGAGCCGACTTGGAGGGCGATGACCGCGCCGAACGGGATGGACACGAGGGCGGCGGGCAGGATGGTGACGCTGGCGATGAACCAGAACTGCTCGACGAACTCCCGGAACTGGAACGGCCGCCGAAAGGTGTCCCGCACGACCCGCAGCGCGAGCGCGAACAGCTGCCCGGTCTGCCGGAGCGGGGCGAGAAGCGCCCCGTAGGGGCGCGGGGAACTGCGCGAGCGACCACGACGCTCCTGCACCCGGGAGTCTTCGGGAGCGGGCAGACGAGTATCCGCACTCACGAGGCCCCACCCCTCCGAGGCAGCGCCACCAGATCATCCCGCCCGTAAGCGGAGCGAATGGCGTGCTGCGCGGAGACCGGCAACGTATCCATCATCCCGAGCACCCGCTCGCGCCGCCGCGCGACAGCGGCCCGCTCGCCGAGCCCGGGGGTCGGCTGCAACTGCGGCACCAGCGCCTTGGGCTGCGGCGCCGCCATCCCGCCGGAGGCCTCCGCGGCGAGCGTGGCCTCGTCCTTCTCCTCGCTCATGCCGATCGGCCCGGCCTTACTGGCCGTCAAAAACTGTGAGACGACGGGCTCTTGGCTGGTGAGCAGCACCTCGCGCGGCCCGAAGGTGACGAGCTGCCGCCGGAACAGCATCCCCATGTTGTCGGGGACGGTCGCGGCGATGTCGAGGTTGTGGGTGACGATGAGCATGGTGGCGTCGGTGGTGGTGTTCAGGTCGATGAGCAGCTGCGAGATGAACGCGGTGCGCACCGGGTCGAGCCCGGAGTCCGGTTCGTCGCAGAGGATGATCTGCGGGTCGAGGACCAACGCCCGTGCCAGACCGGCGCGTTTGCGCATACCGCCGCTGATCTCGCCGGGCAGTTTGCCCTCGGAGCCGAGCAGGCCGACCGCGTCGATCCGCTCCATGACGATGCGGCGGATCTCCGATTCCTTCTTCTTCGTGTGCTCGCGCAGCGGGAAGGCGATGTTGTCGAAGAGGTTCATCGACCCGAAGAGGGCGCCGTCCTGGAACATCAGCCCGAACAGCTTGCGGGCCTCCATGATGTCCCGCTCGGGGCTGCGCGCCATGTCGACGCCGTTGACCAGGACGCGGCCGTGCTCCGGCTTCAGCAGACCGATCAACGACTTCAGGAAGACGGTCTTGCCGGTTCCGGACGGCCCGAGCATGACGCTCACCTCGCCCGCGGGCAGGGTGAGGCTCACGTCCTGCCAGATGTTCTGCCGGCCGAAGGACTTGGTGAGCCCCTCGACCTTCACTTCGATTCCCATCGCTTCTCACCTTCAGCGAGCGAACTCGGCAGCGCACGGTAATTCGCTTCATACGTGCCGGACAAGATCTCGGAGCGGCCGCCCCGAATCTTCCTGAAAACTTGTCATCCAGTGATAAGAGAGCCGTTCTCTCCTGTCGGAAGATGAGTAGAACCACGGAGCCCCAGGGGCTCTGATTGTTCGTGGCGGGGTCCCGTCTCGCCGGGGGTACGACGAGAGACTGGAACCCCGCCACGGAGGCGCCGACCGGAAAGGAGGATTCCGGTCGGCCCTCATAAGACCCCTGGCCGACGGGGGACGCCGACCAGGAGCGGAAGAACTTTTTGGAGACGTTACGGCCGAGTAACCTTGGCTAGCAATAGGGGTTCGGCAATTTCGCGCTGGTCCGTAAAGGGCGTCCGGTTTTTTATCACCGGGCTATAAGCGGGTCAGGCGGGTGGGGTGATGGTTTGTTTGGGGCTGAGGGTGTACGTCGCCTTGAAGCTGAGCGCATCACCGGGATTGACGCGCCCGAGGCACGACGTCCCCGCGCCGGCCAGGACCTGACTGGCGGGTGCCGTGGTCGGACCGATGAGCAACTGCCCGGTGGAGTTGTCGTACTGGCCGTACAGAGTCCCCGTCCCCGTCACGGAGCAACCGGTCCCGGACATGCCGAGCGTGACCCCACTGATGGACACGTCGATCCTGGAGGGGTTACTGGCATTGAGCTGAAGCAGATTGACCTTCCAGGGCGTCGGCCCCATAGAAAGGGTGAAGGCGCCGCCCGAGGCCGTGCAGCCCGTGAACATCGACGGCAGCAGAGTCCCGGCGGCCAGCCCGTCGGCATCATTGGCCAGCAGCGACCCCGTGATGCGCGAAGAGGCACAGGAGAGGGCCAGGGTGCCGCCCCCGAGGGTGGTGGTACCCGCATTCCCGATGTAGCTCCCGGCGGGGCTGACCGTCCACACCCCGCTCCCCGTGGCGGACGCCGACGTACCCGACACCCCCAGCGCGGCGACGAGCGCGACCCCGCTCATCGCCGCTCTGCGCAGCAGTAACCGCATTACTTGACCGCCGAGTGCCAGTACTGGGAGAAGACCTTGCCCTGGTTCGGCGCGGCGGCCCCCGGGTCGTTGAGAGTGCCGAGGTAGGTCTGGGTGTTGTTGAGCTTCACGCTGTTGACGCCCGAGGCCGCCGGGAGGCCGGACTTGAGGTTGACGGCCCAGTTGAAGGCGCCGAGCCCGAGGGGACCGCAGCCGCTGGCGCCCGGCGCCGCGAAGGTGAGGTCCTGCTGGGTCGAGCCGGTCAGCGCGAGCCGGCCGAAGGGCCCGGCCGGGTCGGGCGTGCCGTTGGAGGTGGCGCTGTCCGCCGCGATGTTCGGCGCGGCCGCGTTCCCCGGGCGCAGGATGATCGGCGCGGACTTGGTGCCGATGTAACAGTTGCTGCCGATAAGCGGGTTGCTGAGATGGATGCGGACCGGGATCGAGATGATCGGCACACCCTCGGAGACTCCGGCAAGCAGCTGGAAGTTGGAGGGGGTTCCCACGGATTCGACGGTCGCCACGATCCGGTTGGTCGTGCTGTCCTTGATCTGCCCGCAGACGGCGCTGACGACGGGCACGGAGCTGGGACACATCAGTCCGAGCAGGCCGCCGGGCAGGTCGGCGGGGTCGGCGATGAGCGCGCCGTCCGACGGGGCGACCACCGAGTTGGTGCCGTCGGAGTGGGTGACGATGCCGACCTGGAGGTCGGTCTTCCCGGTCGGGACGACCGAGCTGCCGATCTTGATGACACCGCTGGGGGAGCTGGAGGAGACGCACGTGGCCTGGTTGTCGATGCCGTCGGCACCCAGCATGGCCGCGTTGTCGACCGGGCAGCGGTTGAACGGCGCCCAGTTCCCGTTCAACTGAGTGCCGGCGGCGGAGGACGTACCGATGGAGGCGATCGTCGCCAGGGCGGCCGTCGCGCCGAGGACAGACACACGTCTGAGAGTAGCCATGCCGGTTTTCCCTTCTCGTAGAGGAATGCGAGCCCGGACGTTACTCACGGGAAACCTTTCGCACAATGCCCTTGCTGACAGTTGTTCCACTACTCGCGGGTTTATCGGCAAGTGAGCATGTGGGAGGTCCATTTGCTCATCGAGTGAGTGTTTCTCGTGGCGCGGCGAAAATTCGTCACTCGCCGACAAGGAAAGTGACGTGACCTGTATGCGGCGAGACAAGAAAAACTGCGCATTCCGATCCGTTCGAGGAACCTGGCGCATTCCCATTGCGGCTTCCGGTTACCAGCTCGTAACGTCCCGTCTCGAAGGCGACGAAGGTTGGCTCTCGGGCCGGCCCCTCGGGGTTGCCTCACGGTGCGACACGATCGCGTCACCGGGTAACGGTCACGCTCCAATTCACCCTCATTCAAGCGGAGGAACCACTGTGCGTAGATTCGCCCGTAACACCGCAATCGCAGCTGCCGCGCTCGCGTCGGCCTTCGGTCTGTCCATCTCGTCGGCCTCGGCGGGCGCTCAGGCCACCTACACCGTGACGCCCGGCGGCGCCTTCACGGCCAACGCCACCAACCCGAAGCTGACGGTCGGTTCGACCACGCTGAACTGTGCGTCCTCGCAGGCGAAGGGCACGCTGAAGTCCGGTTCCGGCCTGGCCGGCTCGCAGATCGGCTCGATCACCAGCCTGTCGTTCTCCAGCTGCACCGTCGTCGGCATCCCCTTCACGGTGTCCAGCGCCGCGTCGACCACCACGCCGTTCTACATCAACGCCACGGGCACCACGGCGAACCACATCGACGGCAACATCAGCAACATCAAGGCCACCATCACCGGCACCGGCTGCAACGCGACCTTCGCCGGTACCACCAACGGCTGGTACGAGACCTCCACGAAGACCCTGCACGTCACCGGCGGCGGCTCCCTCGCCGCACAGACGGGCGCCAGCTGCCTCGGCCTGATCACCGCCGGGCAGCACGCCGACTTCGTGGCCAACTACGTGCTGACCTCCGCGCAGGCGATCACCTCCCCGTGATCGTGTAGCACTGCGCAGCCCGCCGCCGGGTACCTCACCCGGCGGCGGGCGAGTACGTGTTTCCAGGGGACGGTCGGCACGGGTGGGAGAACATGACGTCAGGAGACAAGGACCGGATGAACACACTCGGAAGGCGGCGGACCGGGCTCCGCGCACGGCGCTCGGTACGGGTGGCCTCGGTCGCCACGGCCGCGCTGGTGGCCGGGATGCTGTCCGGTTCCGGCTCGCAGGCGGACGAACAGCCTGCCCCTTCGGTGGAGTTGGCCTACGAGTGCAGCGCCCCCGTGGCCGCCGGTGCGGCTGCCACGGACGCACCGGTGAAACTGGCCGCCACGGTGAAGGTGGCCACCGAGCTGCCGACGACCGCCGTCGCGGGTACACCGATCCAGGCGGGCCCGGTCCAGGTGGAGGCCAGGCTGCCGCGTGCGGCGGTCGCCGACCTCTTTCCTGCCGGGGACGACCTGGCGAGCGAGGCTTCCCTCGGCGTCCAGGTCCGGCAGGACGAACAGAAGGCGGACACGACCTGGAGCGGCCTGAACGGGCGTACCACTGTTCCCGCCGACGGCACTGATCTGGTGCTGCCGCTGGCCGGGGACGTCCCCACCATCACCGTCAAGACGCCCGGCGATTTCGAGCTGGTCGCCGGCGCTCTCACCCTCGCGGTGACTCCGTCCTCCGGCGCTCCGGTCGCGATCACCTGTTCTCCGAACGGGAACGACGCACCGCGCATCGCACGGGTCGCCGTCCCGGCGGAGCAGGAGACGGAACCCGGCAGCACGCCGCCGTCCGGGGAAACGCCACAGGAAAAGGGCGACGACCACTCCCGCGACGGCATCACCGTGTCCCCGAAGGCCAAGGCGAAGGCGGCCGAGGTGACGTGCCCCACGGAGCGCCCCAAGGGGGAGCCCGACGTGAGCCAGACACCCAAGCCGCCCGCGCCGATGGTGGTGACCCCAGCCCCTGGTTTCGGGGCCTGCGCCTACGCCATCGGGTTGGCCGGCGTGCGCAAGCAGAACGGCTCCATGATCATCAATGACCCTTCCGGCAACCCGGGCCTGATGAACGTGGCCGCCAACATTCAGTCCGGCAGTACGTTCTGGCCCGGAACGGACGACATTTTCCGCCGCTTCGACTCCTTGGGCGAACTCAGCCTCCCGGACGCCGAATCGACCTTCCTGAGCTTCGGCTTCACCCCCGTATCGGCGAAGGTCTCCTTCGAGAACACGCCCATCACCATCTCCACCGGGGACCAGCACGCCTACGGAGATCCCGAGTCGTACGCGGTGGCCACCTTCTTCCAGACCCTGCGCATCCACGACGTCAAGGTGAACGGGACCACCCTGGACGTCGGGCCGAACTGCCGGACCGCGAAGCGGTTCCGGGTGACGCTGAAGGCGAACGTCGGTGACGGCGGCGGCTACGCCAACGTCCTCTTCGGCGGCATCCTCTCCGGCAAGGTCGACATTCCGGCCTTCACCGGCTGCGGAACCGGCGGCGAGAACCTCAACCCACTGTTCACGGCCGCCATCAGCGGCCCGGACAACCTGATCACCATGAACCAGGCCCCGGTCTGCTCGAACGAACTCAACTTCGGCTGCCCGCCGGTCATGCCCACCCTCCCGCCGACCAAGGTGGTCCTGCCCTGAGGCCCCATCACTTCTCAGCCACATCCCCCACACCGCGATCAATCTCTGCGCAACAGATGTACAACGCACAGTAGTTGTTCTAATTTCATAGGTCCTATTGGTATGCACCTGGCGGGCGGGACAGCTGCGCACCCGTGCGTCGTCCCGCCCGGCCCCCCACCCGGC
The DNA here is from genome assembly GCF_040645755.1 of Streptomyces sp. NPDC046716. NCBI lineage: Bacteria > Bacillati > Actinomycetota > Actinomycetes > Kitasatosporales > Streptomycetaceae > Streptomyces > Streptomyces sp. NPDC046716. The sequence continues at coordinate 126,877 of NZ_JBEYYU010000010.1, read as the reverse complement.
GCTCGGACAAGCGAGGAAAGTGGCCATGCCCCTGCCCGCGCACACGAAGGATGTCGACGACCCCCTGGGGCCCCTGCCCCGGGAGTTCGCCCGCATCATGCGTCCCGAACTCCCCGGTCTCATCAAGGAGATCGGAGTCGAGGTGACCCGCGCGTTCCCCGAGTACGCGGCGCTGCTCAGCGGGCCGAGCGGCGCGGCGATCCGGCAGGGTGTCGAGCAGAGTCTGCACGCCTTCGTGGACCGGGTCGCGGACCCGAACGCGTCGACCGCGACGCGGGACGAACTGCTCCGCAAGTTCGGCCGAGTTGAGGCGTACGAGGGCCGGGACCTCGCCACGCTCCAGGGCGCCTACCGGCTCGGCGCCCGGGTCGCCCTGCGCCGAGCCAAGGACCTGGGCCGCCGCTTCGACCTCTCCCCCACCCTCCTGCTCACCTTCGCCGAGGCGGTCTTCGCCTACATCGGTGAGCTGGAAGCCCTCTCCCACGAGGGGTACATGGAGGTGCAGTCCAGAGCGGGCGTGGCCGGCGAGGTGGTGCGAAGACGGTTACTGCACCTGCTGCTCGCCGGAACGCCGTTGGGGCACACCACCATCAACAACCTGTGCGAACAGACCGGTTGGCAGCTTCCCACCGAAGTGACCATGATCGCGATGCGGACGCCGGCCGAACACATCCAGCCAGGTCTGGCCGTCGACGTCCTCGCCGATCTCGGCGCCCCGCAGCCACATCTACTCATCCCCGGCCCGCTCACCCGGGAGCGCCGCGCGATGCTCGAAGCAGCGGCCCCCGGCAGTTCGTATGCGATCGGGCTGACCCTGCCGACCGAGCAGGCCGCCGACTCGTTGCGGTGGGCGCGGCAGGTGCTTCAGCTCGTTGATGATGACATCGTTGCCGATGAGCAAGTCCTCGACTGCGCCGACCACTTGGTGACGCTCTGGCTGCTCGCGGACCCCGCGCTGGTCACCGAGATCGCCACCCGCGAACTGGCCCCGCTCGACAAGTCGTCCGGCACCCGGCGCGCCCGTCTCGTGGAGACCCTGCACGCCTGGCTGACCACCCGGGGCACCGCCGAGCAGGTCGGCGACGCGCTCGGCGTCCACGCCCAGACCGTGCGCTACCGGCTCCGCAAACTCGACGCCCACTTCGGCGACCGCCTCGAAGCCCCGACGCATCGTTTCGCCTTGGAGGCCGCCCTGCGCGCCCTGCACCTGCGGGACAAGAACTACGACGCGGAGTAGACCCCCACGAACACGCCGAACGCCTCCGGCGAGAACGTGAGGTGCGGGCCCGCCGGGTCCTTGGAGTCGCGGACGGCGACGGCGGCGCAGGGGGTTCCGGCGACCTCTACGCAGTCGCCACCCTGGTCACTGCTGTAGCTGGACTTGGCCCAGGTGAGAGCCCCGAGCGGCGCGCACTCCACGCACTGGCCACCCTGGTCGCTGCTGTAGGTCGACTTACGCCACTGGATGCCCGCCATAACGCTCCTCCATCACGCGCCTGATCAGCCGGGCCGAGTCCGTGATGGACAAGGCGGCCGCCTGCAAGTGATCGTAACGGAGCGAACAGTCCTTGACGGTGTCCGGGTTGGCGGTCGCATGCCCCTGCCCGTACCCCTCGGTATAAACGATGGAGGGATCGGACGGGAATCGGTAGACGCTGAACGGACCGGTCATTCCCGCGTGCGGCCCCACCGCGAACGGCAGTACCTGGATGTTCACTTGCGGACAATCCTCGTAACCCAACAAGTGGCCCAGTTGGTCGTGCATGATCTGGCGCGTACCGGCCCCCATGTCCTGGTAGAGCGCTGCCTCGCCGAGGATCAACCAGAGCTGCGGCGGTTCATCGCCGACTTCCAGAATGCGCTGGCGGGCGAGGCGCACCTCAGTCCGGTCCTCCAGCCTCTTCTTGTCGAGGGCGCCGAGCACCGCCCGCGCGTACGCGCGGGTCTGCAAGAGGCCGTGCACCATGCCCGACTCGAACGAGCAGATCTCTCCGGCCCGCGACTCCAGCTCGGCAACCTGCTGAAACCACACCGGCAACTGCGACCGCAGCACAAGCCCCACCAGCCGCGACAACAGCCCATCAGTCCCCAGAGCAGCATCACACCGCTCACTGAACTCGGGTGTCGGCAGCTTCCGCGCGGTCTCGATCTGTCCCACCAGTGACCCGGTGTAATTGACGATCAGCCCGAGCTGCTTCTGGGTCAGGCCCGCGGCCTCCCGGTGACGGCGCAGCTCATAGCCGTAGTAGTCGAGCGGCGAGGCGCTCGGATCGAGGACGTTGACATGGACCACGTGCGGCCCCCTCAACTCGGCCCACATTCGGGCAGGTTGTATCCAGACGATTGCTCAGCGTAGTCACGCTTCGCCACGCTCGTACCGTGAACGAGCAAACCGAGCGGCCCCGCCGCTACACGCTGCGCCTCACCGTCGGCGCCCACTCGGCCCGCCATGTGCGCCGCATCATCCACCGCCTCTGCGACGACTGGACGGTGCCGCCGGACGTGGCCGACGACCTGGCCCTCGGCGTCACGGAGTTGCTGTCCAACGTCGTACGGCACGTGCCCGGCGCCCGCGCCGAGGTGCGGTTGCTGCACGACGAGGAGGCCGGCCGCGTACGGGCGGAGGTGACCGACGACGGACCGCAACTTCCGCAAACGGTGCCCGCGTTGCCGGACCCCTGCGATGAGCACGGCCGGGGCCTGGCCATCGTCGCGGCGGTGGCGGCGAAGTGGGGTGTTCAGCGCGGGGAGGCCGGGGGCGAGGGCAAGACGGTGTGGTTCGAGTGCCGGACGAGTGTGGTGACGGAACCGTCGGGATGCCACAGCACGGCGTGGGACCGGCCCTTGGCATCGACCGACTCACCAGCCACGTGACCCCGGTTGTTGATGGCCCGGGCGTGACTGCTCACGTCGCCGTCGAGCGGACGCAGTTCGGTGCCGGTGCCGTCGGGCGACCAGCGGACGGCGCGCTCGGTGCCGTCGGAACGGCGGACGGCGCCGGCCACCTCGCCGGAGTCGTTGATGTCCCAGGCGATGGCCGCTCCCCCGCCCTGGACGGTCAGCCGGACGGCGGTTCCGTCGGAACTCCAGCGCACGGCCTGACCGTCAAGGGCCATGAGATCACCGTCCACGTCCGTCGACGCCGCCTCTCCGACGGCGACACCGGCGGCGTTGACGGCGTACGCGACGGCGTTCTCGGACCCGGCGGGAGTGGAGAGTTGGGTGATGGTGCCGTCCGGCGCCCAGCGGACGGCAGGTCCGCGGAGGTCGCTCGGACCCGACTGTCCGACGATCACGCCCTCGTCGTTGATTCCGAAGGCCGCGCTCACCTCGGCATCGCCCAGAGTGCCGAGATCCGTCACCGCACCGGAGCGGTCCCAGCGCACCGCGTGCGGATCGTCGTCGCCCGTGTTCGAGATTCCGACCGCCACACCCGACGCGTTCATGCCCCGCGGCAGTGTGAACGCGCCTCCCAGCGTGTCCATCCGGGTCAGGCCGTCCTCGGGCGTCCAGCGCACCGGCACCATGAGGGCGTCCTCGGAGATGAATTCCCCGACCACGTCGCCGTTCGCGCCGATGGACAGCGCGGAGCCGCCGAAGCTCCGGGCGAGCGGATCCAGCCGCTCACCGGGCGACCCCGGGCGCCACAGAAAGGGGAACATCGACTCGTCCCCGTCGCTCGCGAACCCCACGACGACACCGTCGTCGGTCAGCCCCCAGGCGGAGCTCTCGGTGACCGGGACGGAGATCGGCGATCCGGTCACACGCCCCGGCGCCCGTGGCGTGCCTCCGCCCCCTCCGGAGGATGCCGCGAGCGCGCCCAGCCCCACGACCAGCGTGACCGCACTGACCACTCTCTTCATGAAATCCCCCGACCTCACGAGAACGGCTACCGCCGCAGGCTACGGAGAACGGGCGAAGAGGGACAGAGACGTCACGGAACTGTCGCTCCACCGACAACACGGCGGCGGGCGCTTGTCACAACGCGATGAAGTACCGCGGGCCCCTCAGCCCGACGCCTCCACCCGTCCCGCCCCGGCCCCGCCGGGCACGGCATCGGATTCGGGGGCACCCTTGCGCGCCTCGCCGGTCACCGTCCGCGCCCGGGGCCCCTGAAGCACGTACGTCAGGAAGAACCCGGCGCCGACCACCGTCGCCCCGCCCACCGCGTCGAGCACCCAGTGGTTGCCGGTCGCGACGATCGCGGAGACCGTGCACAGGGGGTGGACCAGGCCGAGGGCCTTCATCCACCAGCGGCGGGACAGGACCACGATCACGACACCGCACCACAGCGACCAGCCGAAGTGCAGCGAGGGCATCGCCGCGTACTGGTTCGTGAGCTGGGTGAGCGTGCCGTAGTTCGGCTTCGAGAAGTCCTGCACGCCGTGGACGGTGTCGATGAAGCCGAGGCCCGGCATCAGGCGCGGCGGCGCGAGCGGGTACGCCCAGAAGCCGATCAGGGCGAGGACGGTCGCGAAACCGAGGGCCGAGCGGGCCCAGCGGTAGTCGGCGGGGCGGCGCGCGTAGAGGACGCCGAGGACGCTCAGCGGGACCACGAAGTGGAACGACGTGTAGTAGAAGTTGAAGAAGTCCGTGAGCCAGGGCGCCTGCTGGAAGACCGTGTGGTTGACCCAGTGCTCGACGTCGATGTGCAGGAACTGCTCGATGGAGTGGATCTGCCGGCCGTGGGCCTCCGCCGTGGCCCGGCCCCCGGAGATGGTGCCGCCCGTCGCGGCGAGGCGGACCTGCTGGTACGCGGAGTAGCCGACGCGGATGAGGAGCAGTTCCAGGATCAGGTTCGGGCGGGCGACGACCCGGCGCCAGACCGGGAGGAGCGGCACCCACGACCAGCGGGCGGGCACCGGGGCGGCGTACTCGGTGGGGACGGGGGTCTCGTACAGCGGTGACGTACGGGAGAGGAAGGGGACGACGCAGGCGGCGGCGAGCGCGGCGATGAGCACGATGTTGTCCGCGACCGGCGCCAGGAAGTCCATCTCGGGCAGCATCATCTTCGCGGGCAGGGTCAGCGCGAGGACGACGAGAACGGGCCACATGTAGCGGTCCGAGGCGCGCTTGCCGACCCGGCCGACGACGGCGAGCAGCACCCACAGCAGCTGGTGCTGCCAGGTCGTCGGGGAGACGGCGACGGCGACGCAGCCGGTGATGGCGACGGCGAGCAGGAGCTGTCCGTCGCGCGCGTAGGTGACGGCGCGGCGCAGGCCGAGCACGGCGACGGCGACGCTCAGCAGCGCGAAGAGGGCGATCTCCAGCGGGCCTTCGGCGCCGAAGCGGAGCAGCATGCCGTGGAGGGACTGGTTGGCGGTGGCCGCCGGGTTGGTGGACAGGCCCGAGCCGGCCAGGTGGTGGATCCAGTACGTCCACGAGTCGTGCGGCATCGCCGCCCAGGCCAGCGCGGTGGCGGCGGCGAAGGTGACGGCGGAGGAGACCGCCGCGCGTCTGCGGCCGGTGAACCACAGCAGCGGCGCGAAGAGCAGCACCGTCGGCTGGAGGGCGGCGGCCACGCCGATGAGCAGGCCGGACGCGCGCTCGTCGCGGGCGGTGAAGCAGGCGAGAAGGACGAGGAGGACCGGGATGATGCTGGTCTGGCCGGTGGTGAAGGCGTTGCGCACCGGCAGCGACAGCATCAGCAGGCTGATCGCGACGGGCGCCGCGAACAGGGACGTACGGCGGGAGACGGGCTGCGGCAGCGCGCGGGCCGCGACCAGGCCGAGGACCACGACGAGGGCGAGCGAGCCGAAGGTCCAGCCCCAGCCGAGCGCCTGCTCGGCGGCGCGGGAGAACGGCTTGAGGACGAGTCCGGAGAAAGGGGTGCCGGTGAACCGGTCGGGCGCGTCGTACAGGGAGTCCTTGACGTGCAACACCCCGTGGGGGCCGATCCAGGTCTCCAGGTCGGTGAGGCGTTCACCGCGCGGTGTGCTCAGGACCGCCACGAGCTGGCGCGCCGCGAGGACGGCGGCGATCAGCCACAGTCCCGCCCGCAGGGCGCTCGTCCGTCCGGTCACCGCTCCCGCGGGTCCCACCGGTCTCCTGTGCTCGACATTCGCCACGCGCTGCCCGCCCTCCCATCATCGTCGGAGGTTCACACCGCCTCCATCGGTGCCCCCATCGGTGTGAGACGCAGGCAACCCCTGCTTCACCTGTCCGTCCTTCCGGATTTGACCGGAAGATGCTCTGGAAGAGGGTGGCCCGGACCACTTAGTTGCATGCTCCACGGGTCCGGTTCCGCGACATAGCTCACAGTTGAGGCCGTTTGGGCACTCTGTGGCGCTCTGCGTTTTCCCAGCTCGGAGGCGGTTTACGTGCGGAGCGTAGCGGATTCGGCACGCAGCGCGATGATCGTGAGGCACCCTATCGTCGCTTTCGGCCGTTCCGCTGACGCGTGAACGGCCTTGCCGTTGTCCCCCACGAAAGGCAGGCGAGCGGAACTGTGTCGAGCGCCGTTTCCATCGCACCCAGTACCAGCAGGCTCCACGCTCCGGCGCGGGGCCGCACCAAGAACGCCGAGCAGGACGTCACGGTCACCGACCCCACGCTCGTGAAGCGGGCGGTCAAGGCCGCGGCCCTCGGCAACGCGATGGAATGGTTCGACTTCGGTGTCTACGGCTACCTGACCGCGACGCTCGGCCACGTCTTCTTCCCGACGGCGTCGAGCTCGGCGCAGGTGCTGTCCACGCTCGGCACGTTCGCCGCCGCGTTCCTGGTGCGGCCGATCGGCGGCGCCTTCTTCGGGCCGCTCGGCGACCGCATCGGCCGTCAGCGGGTCCTCGCCATCACCATGATCATGATGGCGGCGGGCACGCTGTCGATCGGCCTGATCCCCTCGTACGGGTCGATCGGCGTGTGGGCGCCGGTGCTGCTGATCGTGGCGCGCATGGTTCAGGGGTTCTCGACCGGTGGTGAGTACGGCGGCGCGTGCACGTTCATCGCCGAGTACGCGCCGGACAAGCGGCGCGGGTTCTTCGGCTCGTTCCTGGAGCTGGGCACGAACGCCGGTTACGTCGCCGGCGCCACCCTCGCCACGGTCCTGATCACGACGCTGCCGTCCGACTCCCTCTACAGCTGGGGCTGGCGCATCCCGTTCCTGATCGCGGGCCCGATCGGCCTGGTCGGCCTGTACGTCCGGATGAAGCTCGAAGAGACCCCCGCCTTCCAGAAGCTCGCTCAGGAGGCCGAGGCGAAGGAGAAGTCCTTCCCGAAGCCGAAGCTCAAGGAGATGTTCGTCGGCAACGCGGGCGCCATGGCCACCTGCATCGCCCTCGTCCTCGTCTTCAACGTCACCGACTACATGCTTCTCTCCTACATGCCGACGTTCCTGAGCGAGGAGCTGCACTACGACGCCACGCACGGCACGATCATTCTCATCGGCGTGATGCTGCTGATGATGGTGGTGCAGCTGCCGATGGGCATGGCCAACGACCGCTTCGGCCACCGCAAGGTCATCGGCGCCGCGTGCCTCGGCTTCGTCCTCCTCTCCGTCCCGGCGCTTCTGCTGATCCAGGCGGGCTCGACCTGGGCGATCGCCCTCGGCCTCGCCGGCCTGGGTCTGCTCCTGGTCGGCTTCACGTCCTCGATGCCGTCGACGCTGCCGGCCCTCTTCCCGACGAAGGTCCGCTACGGCTCGCTGTCGGTGGGCTTCAACCTCTCGGTGTCCCTGTTCGGCGGGACGACGCCGCTGATCGCTGCCGCGCTGATCGCGGGTACCGGGAACCTGATGATCCCCGCGTACTACATGATGGGCGCGGCTGTGGTGGGCGGTGTCGCGGCCTGGCGCATGCGCGAATCGGCCGGCCGGCCTCTTCCGGGATCGCCGCCCGCCGTTTGATCCCTGCGTCTTGACCTGCGGGTGGGTGGGGGCTGGTCGCGCAGTTCCCCGCGCCCCTGGGTTGTACTTCGACCGCGGCCCGGCGGCCGCTTCTCGCGCAGTTCCCCGCGCCCCTGGGTCGTTCTTCGTCCACGGGCCGGTGGCCGCTTCTCGCGCCGTTCCCCGCGCCCCTGGGTCGCACTTCGACCGCGGGCCGGTGGCCGCATCTCGCGCCGTTCCCCGCGCCCCTGGGTCGTACTTCGGGCGCGGGCCGGTGGCCGCATCTCGCGCCGTTCCCCGCGCCCCTGGAAGCGAGCTTCGCTCGCCCAGGGGAGGCGTGGCGGAGCCGCAGCCTCAGGGGGAGGCTGCGCGTCAGCGCATGCCTCAGGGGCGCGGGGAACTGCGCGAGAAGCCCCACCGGCCGTCAGCCGAACGGCCACCCCGGAACCGATACGCACCGGCCCACGTCACTACGCGCATGACAAGAACCCGCGCCAGAGCCCTGCTGACAGCCCTGTTGCTGATCGGCATCCAGGTCACCTGGATCGCGGTACCCGCCTACGCGTGCGGCTGCGGCGCGATGATCCCCCGCACCGGCCACCAGGTCACCGTCACCGCGGAAACCTCGGCAATAGCCTGGGACGGCCGCACCGAACAGATCGTGATGCGGCTGTCCCTGACCGGCGACAGCAAGGACGCGGCCTGGATCATGCCCGTCCCGCACCGGGCAACGGCCGAACTGGGCGACCCCGCCCTCTTCTCGGCGCTCACCGAGGAAACCGCCCCGGCCCACCGCACCCGGCACCACTTCTGGCCCCGCGGCGACGACTGGCCCTTCGGCGGCGACACGGACACCAGCGGCGACGCCGCCCTCCCCGGCGCCACCGCCGACCCCGGCGTCCACGTCGTCGGCCGCCAGCGCCTCGGCCCCTTCGACGTGGCCCGCCTCACCGCCACCGACCCGACCGCCCTCGCCGACTGGCTGAAGGACAACGGCTTCAAGCTCCCCGCCCGCCTGGAGAACGCCCTGCGCCCCTACGTCGACCAGGGCTGGGAGTACGTGGCGATCCGCCTAGCCCCCGCCGACGACGCCAAGCCCCTCGCCGGGCAACTCGACCCGCTGCACCTCACCTTCGCCAGCGACCGCCTCGTCTACCCGATGCGCCTCTCCCAACTGGCCGCCAGCGCACAGCATTTGAATCTGTACGTCCTCGCCGCCCACCGCATGGAACCCCGCTCGGCGATCGGCGGCTCCACACCGAAGGTGACATTCGCGGGCGACCTCGGCACCCTCCCGCCCGGCCCGCTCGCCGAACTGGCCGGTGACACCCGCTATCTGACCGCCATCGACCAGGACTTCTGGCGGCCGCAGGAGATCGGCGGCGACCACGAACTGCGCCGCGCCGCCCACGACACCCCGTACCGCGAGGTCGTCTACAAGGACGAACTCCTCACGGTCGGCCCGGACCTCCCCGTGTGGCTCCTGACGGTTCTCGGCGCCCTCACCGCCGGGGTGTCCGCCGCCCTCCTGCGGGCCCGCGCCCACCGGCGCCGCCCGATCGTCCCGCCGCCGCCCGTGACGGTGCCGCCGCCGCTGGGACGCCCCTGACCGGGACCGGCGACGACCTAGGCTGGCGTCCATGACGACACCGCCTCCTGGCACCTCGACAGCAGTGGACGCCTACCTCAGCGGACTGCTCGCGCCCGCCGACGACGCCCTCGCCGGCGCGCTGGCCGACAGCGACGCCGCGGGCCTGCCCGCCATCAGCGTCTCGGCCGTCGACGGAAAACTCCTCCACCTCATCGCCCGCATCCAGGGCGCCCGCCACATCCTGGAGATCGGCACGCTCGGCGGCTACAGCACCATCTGGCTGGCCCGCGCGCTGCCCGCCGACGGCACCCTGATCACCCTGGAGTACAGCGCCCGCCACGCCGAGGTGGCCCGCGCCAACCTCACCCGGGCGGGCCTGGACAAGACCGTCGAGGTCCGGGTCGGCCCCGCCCTCGACTCGCTGCCTCAACTGGTCGACGAGGAGCGGGACTTCGACCTCGTCTTCATCGACGCCGACAAGGCCAACAACCCGCACTACCTGGAGTGGGCGCTGCGCCTGACCCACCCCGGCAGCGTCGTCGTCATCGACAACGTGGTGCGCGGCGGCCGCGTCGCCGACCCCGACAACACCGACCCGGACGTCATCGGGACCCGCACCGCGCTGCAACTCCTCGCCGATCACCCGAAGTTGGAGGCGACGGCGATCCAGACGGTGGGCGCCAAGGGGTACGACGGCTTCGCCCTGGCCTACGTACAGCAGTAGGACGCACGAGGGCGGCTACGCCTCGTGGTAGAAGCCCACGTGCACGCTGCGCGGCCCGCTCCGGTCGATGACGACGACCTCGCCGGAGCCGCCGCGCGGCAGCACGGTCGCCCCGCCGTAGGCCAGCGGCAGACCGGGCTCGTGCGGCCCCTGCGGATCGGAGCGGACCCGTACCTCCGACGACGGATCGGCCTGCGACCCGCGCAGCCAGAAGACGCTCCACTGCCCGTCCGGCCCGCACCGGAACTCCAGGTGCACCCGCGACACGAACAGCCAGTCATCGGGAGTGACCAGACGGCACACGCTCCCGTCCCGCCCCACCCGCAGCACGGCCCCCGGCTCGCTCGGCGATTCGGCCATCGTCATCCCCGCGGTGGCCCCCGCGTCGGCCCCGGTCACCGTGGCCATGGTCAGCTCCAGCACCGCGTTCCCCCCACCGTTCACGTCATCACGAAGGATGTCCGTAGCGGCCGCATCCTAAGCCCGCACACCCGGCCGGGAGCCGTCTGCGGGACAATGTGTTCATGACCGAACGCAAACCGACCGGCGTCAGCTTCGAGTCATTCGTCGACAAGCAGATCCGTGACGCGGAACGGCGCGGTGACTTCAGCGCCCTGTCCGGCGCGGGCAAGCCCTTCGCGGCCGACGACGACTCCACCACGTACGACGAGAACTGGTGGATCAAGCGGAAGATGGCCCGCGAGGGCCTGTCCGTCCTGCCACCCTCCCTGGCCCTGCGCAAAGAGGTCGAGGACGCCTTCGCGGCGTTCCCGCGGACGCCGTCCGAGCACACGGTCCGCCGGGTCCTCACGGAACTGAACGACAAGATCCGCGACATGATGTTCAAGCCGCCGCCCGGCCCGCCGCTCGGCCTGAAGCCGTACGACGTGGACGAGGTGATCCGGCAGTGGCGCCTGGACCGCGCGGGCCGCCGCCTGCCCGTCACCGGCCTCGCCGTCCGCCAGGTCCAGGTGGACGCCCACCTCACCCTCGTCCTGGACACGGGCGTCCGGATCACCGTGACGGCCCCGGCCACCCTCGGCACGGCCCCGCTCGACCCGGCCACCCAGCAGGTCGCCCCGGCGCTCGCCCTGTTCGGCACGGAGACGGACGCGGCCGTGGTCCACCCCGGCGGACGCCTCGTCGTCGAGTTCGCCGACGGATCCCGGCTGACGGCCACGGAGGGGTGGAGCGTCACGGACGAGCACGGCGACCCGCTCACGTGATCCGTACCCGGCCTGCGGCAGGATGACCGTCATGAGCATCGTCAAGATCAACGTCCTCAGCGTCCCCGCCGAACAGCGGGAGACGCTCGAAAAGCGCTTCGCGTCCCGCGCGGGCGCCGTCGAGAACTCCGACGGCTTCGAATGGTTCGAGCTGCTGCGCCCCGTCGAGGGCACCGACGACTACCTCGTCTACACGCGCTGGCGCGACGAGGAGTCGTTCCAGGCCTGGATGGAGGGCCCGATGAAGTCGGCCCACCAGGGCGGCGGCGACCGCCCGAAGCCCGCCGCCAGCGGCTCGTCGGTCTGGTCCTTCGAGGTCGTCCAGCAGGCGTCGCCCAAGGGCGAGTAGCCCACCGCGACCTCCTGCCCCTTGTGCCCCGCGCCGTGGAAGGCGCGGGGCATTCGCGTTCCCCGGCGGCGGTCTTCCGTACGCGCGTAGACCCTGGCACGATCTGAGCCGGTCACGATCCACCTGCACCACAGGCGCCCCGCACGTCCCCCACCATCAGTTGCCCCGGCACCGGCAGGAAGGTCTCCTCCCATGCGTGTTCGCTCCGCGCTCACCGCGCTCGCGCTCTCCGCGGCCGCTCTCGTCGCCCCCGGCTTCGGCGTCCTCACGACCTCGACCGACGCCTTCGCCGTCTCGAAGATCACCCATGCGACGGCCACGTCGATGTTCAGCTCCGTCGGCATCACCTGGTCGTCGTCCGGCGGCTGTTCCAACCGCAACGTCTCGACCTGTACGTCGTTCGACCAGCTCAACCTGGCCACCGCGCAGGGGGCCCAGACCCTCAAGTCGGCCGGCGGCTGCGCCCTGAACATCACCGGCGGCACCGAGACCGGCCACGCGAGCGGCACGTACTCGCACTGGAACGGCTACAAGCTGGACTTCGGCAAGAGCACCTGCCTCACGAACTACATCAAGAACAACTTCTCCTACATCGGCCTGCGCGGCGACGGCGCCCCGCAGTACAAGGCGGCCTCCGGCAACGTCTACGCGGACGAGGGCAACCACTGGGACGTGACGTACTACAACTGCGGCGGCTGCTGACCGGCCCCGCAGCAAAGCGCCGTGCCCGCGACCCGGTGAGAAGGGTCGCGGGCACGGCGCTGCCGGATCGGGTCGGGCCGGATCGGATCGGATCGGATCGGATCGGGTCGGGTCGGGTCAGAGGTTCAGCAGCTTCTCCGCCGTCTCGCGGTAGTCGCGCAGCGCGAGCCGCAGCCGCTCCGTGTCGTCCGCGGACTCCTGCCACGACGTGCGCAGGGTGCGGCGGCGGCCGGCGAGGGTCTCGGCGAGGCGGGCCGTCAGGTCCTCCAGGACGTGGTCGGCCTCCTCGACGGCGGCGCGGGGCTGGTCGACGAAGCCGGTGACCGCCTGACGCAGCCGGTCGGTCAGGTCGTCATGGGTGCCGGCCGGGACGAGGCGTGTCGCCGGGTCGGCGTGAGCGCCGTGGCCGGTGTGGCGGGCGTGGTGGGCGCCGGGCTCGTGGCCCTCGGCCCCGGCGACGAGCGGGCCCGGCTCGTCGGCGACCGGTCCGGCCGTCTTGTCCTTGTCGCGGAGCGGCGTGCCGAGGGGCGGGTCGGCCGGCTTGTCGGCGGTCACGGGGCGGGAGGTGCCCGTGCCGGTGCCGGTGCCGGTCGCGGGGAGGTCCGCGTCGGTCGGGATGCCGGTGGGAGCACTCGCGGGCGTACCCGTGGGCGTTCCCGCGGGCGGGCTCTTCGGCGCGCCCAGGGCCGTGTCACGGGCGGGGTCGCGGTCGGGGACCGGGGCGGCGGCCTCGTCGCGCCGCGCGTCCTGGTCGTGCTCAAGGCCGTTCTGTCGTGTGCGCTCGATGTCCGTCATCGTCTTCTCGGCTCCCCTCAATTGCCCTTCGCCAGGCGGCCCTTGAGGCCACCCCGGCTCTGCTGGTGCGGTGCGGTGTCGCCGGGCGTCGCGTCGGGCGTCGCCGTCCGGTGCGGGGTGCGCTCGGTGCCGAGCAGGACGTCGAACAGGGCCCGTGCCTCGACCATCGCCGTGCGCAGTTCCTCCGTACCGGCGTGGCTCTCCTCGGCGCTGCCCGGCCGGGAGTTCGCCGCGTGGTGCACCCGGCGGTAGCCGTGGACGTGCGGGCCGTGGTGGACGGAGAGCGCGGCGAACTGCTCGTCGTAGCCGGCGCCGTCGGGGAAGCCGCGCTCCTTGGCGAGGTCGGCCAGGATCCGGTCGGCCTCGACGACCGCGTCGGCCGGAGACTCGACGAAGCGCTCCTGGGCGTCGGCCCAGCGCGTCAGGTACCGCTCACGGGCGGCGGGCTCGATCGGCCGCTCCTGCAGCGAACCGTGCAGCTTCACCCGCTCGGCGAGTTCCTGCTCGGCGGCCTTGGTGTCACCGTCGTGCCGGGCCACCGCCCGGTCGTACTCGGGGCCGAACCGGCGCTTGAGGCCGTGTCCGCCGTGGGATGCGGTCCGCGCGGCGAAGACCGCCGCCGCCGCGACGACCACGATCCCCACCACTATCAGAGCGATGATCACGCCTGTCGACATGAGTGTCTCCCGACCTTCCCGGTATCAGTTGCGGTATCGAAGTCCGTCCCGCACCGGGTTGCCGCCCCTGACCGCCGCAAACAGATCGCTTCGGGCGCACACCGAATTCGGTTGCGGACACCCGCACCACCCGTCCCACAATTCCCCATGCACAACGCCTGGACCGTCACCCCCGAGCCGTACGACTCACCGGTCGCCGCCGCACTCTGGCGCGCGTACTACACGGAGGTCAGCGACCGCTGGTATCTGCTGCACGAGGGCCGCAGGACCGGCCCGGAGGAGCTGGAGCGCGGAGTGGCCTCCGAGGACGGGTCACAACTCGCCCCGCCCACCGGGCAGTTGCTCGTCGCACGGTACGAGGGTGAGCCGGCCGGTACCGCCGGAGTGCGGATCGTGGACGACGTCACCGCCGAGCTGACGCGCGTGTACGTGCGGAAGGAGCTGCGGGGCAAGGGCGGCGCGGCCCTGCTCGTGGGGGTCGCCGAGGACGCGGCCCGGACGCTCGGCGCCGCGCGTGTCCGGCTCGACACGCGCGCGGACCTGACGGAGGCGCGGGCGCTGTACGCGCGGCTCGGTTACGCGGAGACCGAGCCGTTCAACGACGACGTCTACGCCGAGCACTGGTTCGTCAAGAAGCTGCCGTAGCGTGCGCCCGCGGGGTGCTGTCGTGCGGGCGCTCGGCGTCCGAGCCGCACATCTCGGCGTTGAGTTCGGACACCAACTGGATGAGATCCGTGGGGCGTTCGTCGTCCCACCAGTCGCCGAGCAGTTCGGCGAGGGACTCCTCGCGGGCCGCTCCGAGCCGGACCGCGACCGCGCGTCCCTCGTCGGTCAGCACCAGGTCGAGCCCCTCGCGGACGGCGAGCCTGCGCTCCTCCACCTGTCGCGCCGCTTCCAGGATCACGGGCAGCGGCACGGCGCTGCGCTCGGCGAGGGCGGAGGGCTCGGCCCAGCCGTAGCGGTTGATGCGCAGGACGAGCCAACTCGCCGCGGGCAGCAGGTCGTAGCCCGCCTTCGCGGTGATCTTCTCGTAGATCTCGCGGCGCCCCTCGCGCGTCCCGAGCACGGACAGGGCCCGCGCGACCTCGTCGTACGAGGACCGTTCGACGGGGTTGGAGGCGAGGGTCTGGGTCGCGTCGGGCGCGGTGACGCTGCCGCGCAGCGGGTCCTCGCGCAGGAACCAGGCGAGGACGAAGGCGACCAGGACGACCGGGACCGCGTAGACGAAGACGTCGGTGATCGAGATCGCGTACGCGTGCAGGACGGCGGGCTGGAGCGCGGCCGGGAGCCCGGCGATGCCGCGCGGGTCGGCGCCGAGCGAGTCCGGCGTCACCCCCGGTGGCAGCTGCTGTCCGGCGAGCGCCGAACTCAGGCTGTCCGTCAGCCGGTTGGTGAAGATCGTGCCGAAGATCGCGACGCCGAAGGAGGCGCCGATGGAGCGGAAGAAGGTCGCGCCGGAGGTGGCGACGCCCAGATCCTCGTACGGGACGGAGTTCTGCACGATGAGCACGAGGACCTGCATGACGAGGCCGAGCCCGAAGCCGAAGACGAAGAAGTAGGCGCTCATCTCCCAGGCGGAGCTGGTCTCGGTGAGATTGTGCAGGAGGAGCAGGCCGAGCGCGGTGACGGCGGTGCCCGCGACCGGGAACACCTTCCAGCGTCCGGTGCGGCTGACGATCTGCCCGGACCCCGTCGACGCGATCAGCACACCGGCCACCATCGGCAGCATGTGCACACCGGACATGGTCGGCGAGACGCCGTGCACGACCTGGAGGAACGTCGGCAGGTACGTCATCGCGCCGAACATCGCGAAGCCGATGACGAAGCTGATGACGGCGCAGAGGGTGAAGGTGCGGACGCGGAACAGTTTCATCGGCAGGACCGGTTCCGCGGCCCGGAACTCGGTGAACACGAAGGCGACGGCGAGCAGGACGCCGAGCACCGCGAGCCCGATGATCTGGGCGGAGCCCCAGGCCCAGGTGGTGCCGCCGAGCGAGGCCACGAGGACGAGACAGGTCGCCACGGACGCGATGAGGAGGGTGCCGAGGTAGTCGATGCGGTGCTTCTTGGAGCGGACCGGGATGTGCAGGGCGGCCGCGATCACGACGAGCGCGACGACGCCGAGCGGCAGATTCACGTAGAAGACCCAGCGCCAGCTCAGATGCTCGGTGAACAGCCCGCCGAGCAGCGGGCCGAGGACGCTCGTCGCGCCGAAGACGGCGCCGAACAGGCCCTGGTACTTGCCGCGTTCGCGCGGCGGCACGATGTCGCCGACGATCGCCATGGAGAGCACCATGAGGCCGCCGCCGCCGAGTCCTTGCAGGGCGCGGAAGCCGATCAGCTCGGCCATGTTCTGCGCCATGCCGCACAGCGCGGATCCGACGAGGAAGATCACGATCGCGGTCTGGAAGAGCTTCTTGCGCCCGTAGAGGTCGCCGAGTTTGCCCCACAGCGGGGTCGCGGCCGTCGACGCGAGCAGGTAGGCCGTCACGACCCACGACAGGTGCTCCAGGCCGCCGAGATCGCTCACGATCGTCGGCAGTGCCGTGGCCACGATGGTCTGGTCGAGCGCCGCGAGCAGCATGCCGAGCAGCAGGGCGCCGATGGAGATGAGCACGCTGCTGCTCTTGGCCCCGTCCGCGGGGGCCGCACCGTGGGTACGGCTGCCGCCGCCGATCCGGGTCGCGCCCGCGTCGCCGCCGTTCTCCGTCTCCGTCTCCGGGGCGCTCTCACGGGTGCTCTCTCGGGCGCTGTCTGGCGCGCGCTCTGGCGTGCTCTCCGGGGTGCTCATCGCCACCTCCCAGGGCTCCCCGGCGCCGACCGGCCGGGGGCTTGGTACTTCCCATCCTGGTAGGTCTGGGGTGGTTTGGCCTGTTGAGCGGGGCACTCACACGCCCCGCCGCGTCCCGCCCGGCCCGTTTCCCCCTGGGGCGGGCGCTGCGCCCACCTCCCGGGGTCTGCATAATGCGCTCAGCTCTCGGGGGAGGGCGGGGCTCTTGGGGAGGGAGCGAACAATGAGCATGAGCGAGAACGGGCGCGATGGGCTTGCGGGGGCGGACGGCGGCGCCGCGGGGGTGAGGGGCGGGCCGGAGTGGACCGGCCCCGGCCCCGGCCCCGGGATATCTGACGGGGCTGGGGTGGGGGGTTCTGGGGCGGGGGGTCCCGGGGCGAGCGGTCCCGGCGCGGGCGGTCCCGGCGCGGGCGGTCCCGGCGCGGGCGGTGGCAAATCCGGTGGCCGGGAGGCGGGGGGCGGTCA
The DNA here is from genome assembly GCF_040645755.1 of Streptomyces sp. NPDC046716. Lineage (NCBI taxonomy): Bacteria > Bacillati > Actinomycetota > Actinomycetes > Kitasatosporales > Streptomycetaceae > Streptomyces > Streptomyces sp. NPDC046716. The sequence goes on along the minus strand of NZ_JBEYYU010000010.1, from coordinate 109,735 downwards.
GCTCGAAGGGGCTGGTGACTCCGAGGGTTCCCGTGGCTCCACGGGGTCCGGTAAGTCGGAGGGCTCCGGGGGTTCCAAGGGGCCCGGTAAGTCGGCGGGCCCCGGTGGTTCCAAGGACTCCGGTACCTCGGCGGGCCCCGGTGGTTCCAAGGACTCCGGTACCTCGGCGGGCCCCGGTGGTTCCAAGGACTCCGGTACCTCGGCGGGCCCCGGTGATTTCAAAGGTCCCGGCGGCTCTGAGGGTTCCGGAAACTCCAAGGGTCCCGGCGGCTCCAAGGGTCCCGGTCACTCCGAGGGGCCCGGTCACTCCGAGGGTCCCGACGGCTCCGGTGACCGGAAGGCGGTCGAGGCCGAGGCGGCGGACTTCAGCCCGCTGCGGGTGCGCCCGTACATCACCCTGCCCGAGCCCTCCCAGCCACCACCGCCCCGGGTCCCCGACCCGTACGCGCATCCACCCCTCCCCGCCCTCGCGGACCTCCCCGTCGCCGTCCCGGACGACGACATGGACGGGGATTCCGGGCCGCGGGGACGCCGCGCCCCGGTGCTGCTGATGACGGCGGTGGCGGGGGTGCTGAGCGTGGCGGCGCTGGTGACGGTCCTGGTGACCTCGGGCGGCGACGGCGGTGATGTGGCGACCGCGGCGGACAGCACGCCGTCGTCGGCGGTCCTGCCGGCGTCGGCCTCGCCGACCACCAGGGCGCCGAGCGCGTCCCCCACGACCAGCGCGGCGGAGCCCTCCGCGTCGACGCCCACGCCGTCGGTGACGCCCACGACGGCGTCACCGACCCCGAGCCGCAGCGCGAGCCCGTCCCCGAGCCCCAGTACGACCGCGCCGTCGCGCTCCGCGTCCCCGTCGGCGTCGCACTCCACGACCGCGGCGGTCGCGACGACCCTGCGCAGGGGTGACCAGGGCGCCGAGGTGAGCGAACTCCAGGGCCGGCTGCAACAGCTGTCGCTGTACTTCGGGCGTCCCGACGGCCGGTACGGCCGCCAGACGGAGTTCGGGGTCCGCAACTACCAGATGGCGCGTGGCATCCAGGGTGACGAATCGGGCACGTACGGCCCGGCGACCCGCAGGGCACTGGAGGCGGAGACCCACTGAGGCCGGGGCCCGGGTCAGCCGATGTGGAGCAGGATCTCCCCGGAGGCGACGACCTCGACCCGTACGGCGGTCAGATCGGGCACGTGCACGGTGGGCCCGTGCTGTCCGGCGCGGGGCCCCACCCCGACGACCCGCATCCCGGCGGCGAGCCCGGCCGCGATACCGGCGCCCGAGTCCTCGAACACGATGCAGTCGGCGGGGTCGACGCCCAGTTCGGCGGCGCCCTTCAGGAAGCCCTCGGGGTCAGGCTTGCTGGCGCCGACGTTCTCGGCGGTGACCCGCACCTCCGGGTACGGCAGCCCGGCGGCGGCCATCCGCCCGGTCGACAGCGCCACGTCGGCGGAGGTCACCAGGGCGTGCGGGGCCGCGGCCGAGATCAGCGAGTCCAGGAACGCCGCCGCGCCCGGCACCGGTACGACGCCGTCCATGTCGGCGGTCTCCTCGGCGAGCATGCGGGCGTTGTCCGCGCGATTCTCCGCGACGGACCGCTCGGGCAGCAGCTCGGCCATGGTGGCGTGTCCCTGGCGGCCGTGGGCGACGGCCATGACCTCGTCGCCGTCGAACCCGTGCGCGGCGGCCCAGCGGCGCCAGATCCGCTCGACCACGGCGTCGGAGTTGACGAGCGTGCCGTCCATGTCGAGGAGGAGGGCGCGCGCGGGGAGCACGGTGGGGGTGGCCGTCATCGGCGGGCTCCAGAGAACGGAGGCGGGGGTGACCAAGGCGGCCCCGCCCACCGGTCAGGGTGAGTGGGCGGGAACCACTTTGTTCCTACACGATACAAAACGCACCCCCGACTGGCCACAGCGCCCCCTGCCACACAGCACCCCACACCTCCGAGGCAGCCCCCCCACCTGCGCCCCGCAGACCGTCAGCCACCTGCAGCCCGGCGGCCGCTTCTCGCGCAGTTCCCCGCGCCCCTGAGGCATGCGCTCCGCGCAGCCTCCCCCAGAGGCTGCGACCCCACCGCGCCTCTCAATGAGATGCCGCACGAAGTGCGCATCTCAGGGGCGCGGGGAACTGCGCGACCAGCCACGACGAAAGCCGCGCGCAAAAGACCACCCAGGGGCGCGGGGAACTGCGCGACCAGCCCCCACCGACCCGCACCCGAAGAACAACCCAGCCTCGCCCCAACTCCCCCCACCCCAATTCCAGTTACCCCGCCCCACCCCCTTGCCCCGCACACCAGCTTGACGCGACCCTGTCACCCAACGCACATCTCCCCGAAACCCCACCCCCACACGATGACCAGGCACCCCAACAACCCCCCACAACAAGGGAGTCAACATGCGCCGCACCCCCCACCGCACGCCCTCCGTCTACGCGCGTCGACCCCGCACAGCAGCAGCCCTGACCGCCACCGCGGCAGCCACCGCCACCCTCACCCTGCTCACCACGGCAACCCCGGCCCAGGCCTCCCCGCCCACCCCCATCGCCGCCTCCACGGCCCGCAGTTACCTCTCCGCGCTGACCGTGAAGACGGAGGGCTCGTCCGACGGCTACAGCCGTGACAAGTTCCCGCACTGGATCACCCAGTCCGGCACCTGCGACACCCGCGAGACGGTCCTGAAGCGCGACGGCAAGAACGTCACGACGGGCACGAACTGTGCTGCCACCGCCGGAAGTTGGTACTCGGAGTACGACGGCGAGACCTGGACCGCGTCCTCCGACGTCGACATCGACCACATCGTCCCGCTCTCCGAGGCGTGGAAGTCCGGCGCGAGCGGCTGGACCACGGCCCAGCGCCAGTCCTTCGCCAACGACCTCACCCGCCCGCAGCTCATCGCCGTCACCGACAACGTCAACCAGTCCAAGGGCGACAAGGACCCGGCGAAGTGGATGCCGCCGCGCGCCGCGTACGCCTGCACCTACCTGCGGATGTACGTCCAGGTGAAGCACTACTACGCCCTCTCGGTCGACTCGGCCGAGAAGTCGGCGATCCAGTCCGGCCTGAGCGGCTGCTGACCGGGGAAACGATCCGGCGTACCGGAACCACCCCGCCCGCCTCCGGCGTTCCGTACCGTCCGTACCGTACGGAGACGTCGGAGGACTGGGGAGGACATGACATGGCGAGGCTCCGCCTGGGCCCACTGCTGCGGTACGTGGACGAGGGGACGGCGACGGTCTGGGTCGAGGCGAGCAGACCGTGCCTCGCCGAGGTGCGCTGCGCGGACGGCGCGAAGGGCAGCGCGCGCACCTTCCAGATCGACGGCCACCACTACGCGCTCGTCCCGGTCACCGGGCTCACCCCCGGTACCGCGACCCCGTACGAGGTGGTGCTCGACGGCGGCACGGTCTGGCCCGAGCCGGACTCCCGGTTCCCGCCGAGCACCATCCGCACGCCCGCGTACGACAGCGAGCACCCGACCCGGGTCGCCTTCGGCTCCTGCCGCTGGGCCGCGCCCCCGGCCGACGAGCACGACCCGGTGGGCCCCGACGCCCTGGACACGCTCGCGTCCCGCCTCGCCGCCGACCCGGACGCCGACCGCCCCGACGTCCTCGTCCTGCTCGGCGACCAGGTCTACGCGGACGAGACCTCACCGGCGACCCAGGAGTGGCTGGCCCGCCGCCGCGAGCTCACCGAACCGCCCGGCACCGAGGTCGCGGACTACCAGGAGTACACGCGCCTCTACTACGAGTCCTGGCTCGACCCCGAGATCCGCTGGCTGCTGTCGACCGTGCCGAGTTCGATGGTCTTCGACGACCACGACATAGTCGACGACTGGAACACCAGCGCCGCGTGGCTCGCGGAGATGCGGGAGACGCCCTGGTGGCGGGAGCGGCTGCTGAGCGGCCTGATGTCGTACTGGGTGCACCAGCACATCGGGAACCTGCCGCCGGCCGAACTCGCCGCCGACCCCGTCTACCGGGCGGTGTGCGAGACCCCCGACGGCACGGACGCGCTGCGCGCCTTCGCGAGCCGGGCCGACGCCGACCCCGCCTCGGTCAGCTGGAGCTACCGGCGGGACTTCGGCCGCGTACGCCTGCTGATGGTGGACAGCCGCGCGGCCCGCGTCCTCGACGAGCAGAACCGTTCGATGCTCGACCCGGGCACGGAGGGGTGGCTCCGCGAGCAGGCCCTGGACCGGGCCGAGCCCTACGACCACCTGCTCATCGGCACCTCCCTGCCCTGGCTGCTGCCCCACCTCATCCACGACGCCGAGAACTGGAACGCTGCGCTGTGCCGGGGTGAACGCGGGGCGCGCTGGGCGCGGTTCGGGGAGCGGTTGCGCAGGCGGGCGGATCTGGAGCACTGGGCGGCGTTCCCGACGTCGTTCGACGGGCTCGGGGAGCTGATCGCCGAGGCCGGTTCGGGGCCGGCCGCGCCCGCCACGATCTCCGTGCTCTCCGGGGACGTCCATCACGCGTACATCGCGGAGCCGAGCTGGCCGGACTCCGGGGCGCCCGATGCCCGCGTCCTGCAACTCACCTGCTCGCCGGTGCACAACTCCGTCCCGGCCGGGATACGGCTCGGCTTCCGCTTCGGCTGGAGCCGCGCGGGGCGCGCGCTGGGCCGCGCCTTCTCCCGTCATGCCCGCGCGGCCGCTCCGCGGTTCCGGTGGCGCAAGACGGGGGGCCCGTGGTTCGGCAACCAACTGATGACCCTGACCCTCCGGGATCGCGCGGCCCGACTCACCCTGGACCAGGCAACCCCCGACGGCCACCTGACCCGCGCCGCAACCCGCGACCTGTCGTAGCCCACCCGCGGCCCGGCGGGGGCTGGCCGCGCGGTTGATGAGATGCCGCACGAAGTGCGCATCTCAGGGGCGCGGGGAACTGCGCGACCAGCCACGACGAAAGCCGCGCGTGAAAAACCACCCAGGGGCGCGGGGAACTGCGCGAGAAGCGGCCACCGGGCCGCACGTGACGCCCCCCCCAGGGGCGCGGGGAACTGCGCGACCAGCCACGACGAAAGCCGCGCGCAAAAGACCACCCAGGGGCGCGGGGAACTGCGCGACCAGCCCCCACCGACCCGCACCCGAAGAACAGCCCAAAGGCACCCCGCACGAAACCCCAGCCCCACCCACCCCACCCCGTGATCCACCCCACACCCCCACTCCACCCCTCCCCTCCCGCCGCCAAAACGGCATGATGATGCGGACCATCCGCTTCCAGCAGCCCCACATGCCCCGGGAGTCCCGCTTTGCCCCGCACTTCCCCCGCGCCCCTCGCTGAACCGCGCCCCGAGTTCAGCCTCGCGATCGTCGGTGCGGGCCCCCGCGGCACCAGCGTCCTGGAACGGCTCACCGCCTCGGCGACGGAGCTGCTGCCGCCCGGCGCCCGGCTCACGGTCCATGTGATCGACCCGGCACCCCCGGGCGCGGGCGCGGTCTGGCGCACGGATCAGGCACCCGAACTGCTGATGAACACGGTCGCCTCGCAGGTGACCCTGTTCACGGACGAGAGCGTCGACTGCTCGGGCCCGATCCGCCCGGGCCCGAGCCTGTACGAGTGGGCGGCCCGTCACGACACCGCCGGCACCCCGCTCGGCCCCGACGACTACCCGACCCGGGCCCGCTACGGCCGCTATCTGCGCTGGGTGTTCGCCGAGACGGTGGCCACGGCCCCGCCCGGCGTCGAGGTCACCGTCCACGCCACCCGCGCGGTCCGCCTCGACGACGCCCCCGACGGCAGCCAGACCCTCACCCTGGCCGACGGCCGCACCCTCACCGGCCTGCACGCCGTCGTCCTCGCCCAGGGCCACCTCCCGGTCTCCCCCACCCGGACCGAGAGCGCCCTCGGCGAGTACGCCCGCAGGCACGGGCTGCGCCACGTCCCGCCCGCCAACCCGGCCGACCTCGACCTGAGCGGCGTACAGCCCGGGGAAACGGTCCTGCTGCGCGGGCTCGGCCTCAACTTCTTCGACCACATGGCGCTGTTCACCCAGGGCAGGGGCGGCCGCTACACCCGTACACCGGAGGGCGTCCTGCGCTACATACCCTCCGGCGACGAGCCGCGCCTGTACGCGGGTTCGCGCCGCGGCATCCCGTACCAGGCCCGCGGCGACAACGCGAAGGGCCCGTACGGACGCCACCAACCCCTGGTCCTCACCGCCGAGTCGATCGCCCGCTTCCGCAAGAGAGCCGACTCCGGCGACGCCCCCGACTTCCTCGCCGACATCTGGCCGCTGGTCGCCAAGGAGGTCGAGACGGTCTACTACGAGGCCCTGCTGAGGGCCGCCGGCCGGACCGCCCCGGACTTCCGCGACCGGTACCTGGCCACCCTCCACCGCTCCCCCGAGGATCCCCAAGAGGCCGACGTCCTGCGGGAGTTCGCGATACCCGAGGCCGAGCACTGGTCCTGGGACCGGATCTCGCGCCCGCACTCCGGCCACGCCCCGGCCTCCACCGCCGACTGGCGGGACTGGCTCCTCGGGCGCCTGCGCGAGGACGCCGCCCACGCCGCGCTCGGCAATGTCGACGGCCCCGTGAAGGCCGCCCTCGACGTCCTGCGCGACCTGCGCAACGAACTGCGGCTCGTGGTCGACCACGCCGGACTGACCGGCGTCTCGCACCGCGACCACCTCGACCGCTGGTACACCCCGCTCAACGCGTTCCTGTCCATCGGCCCGCCGCGCAGCCGAATCGAGGAGATGACGGCCCTGATCGAGGCGGGCGTCCTGACCGTCGTCGGCCCGCGCCTCGACGTCGTACCCAAGGACGGCCGGTTCGTCGCGCACTCGCCCGACGTACCGGGCTCGACCGTGACGGCCACCACACTCATCGAGGCCCGCCTGCCCGAACCGGACGTGCGCCGCACCGCCGACGACCTGCTCGCCCGGCTGCTGAAAACCGGCCAGGCCCGCCCGCACACCGTCGACGAGCACGAGACCGGCGGCCTCGACGTCACTCCGCGCCCATATCACCTGATCAACCGTCAAGGGCGGGCGCACGCACGGCGGTTCGCCTTCGGCGTGCCCACCGAGGGGGTGCACTGGGTGACGGCGGCGGGAGCGCGGCCCGGGGTCGACTCGGTGACGTTGTCGGACGCCGACGCGGTGGCCCGGGCGGCGCTGCGCGAGACCTCCGGGAGTCCGGGGATCGGCCACGGCCGAGCATGGCCGAATGTTGAAGTTGCAAGCACAACTTAGGCTCCCCTAATCTGAACCACTCCCACATCGGTGGCAACGGCGGCAACGGCGGCGCCGACCACATCGGTGAACCCGGCCGCGTCCCCAACTTCGGCCGGGAACCGACAACCGACCGAAGGAGTCCCCCCATGACCGGACGTCTCAATACCGCCCAGCCCTATGTCCTCGGCCTGTTCCGCATCGTCGTCGGCCTGCTCTTCACCTGCCACGGCGCGGCCGCGCTCTTCGGCGTCCTCGGCGGCTCGCAGGGCGGCGGCACCGTGACCGCCGGCACCTGGCCGAGCTGGTACGCGGCCGTCATCCAGCTCGTCGGCGGCGGCCTGGTGCTGCTCGGCCTCGGCACCCGCTTCGCGGCCTTCGTCGCGTCGGGCTCGATGGCGTACGCCTACTTCGACGTGCACCAGCCCTCGGCGCTGTGGCCGCTGCAGAACGGCGGCGAGGCCTCCGCCCTGTTCTGCTGGACGATGCTGCTGCTGGTCTTCACCGGCTCCGGCGCCCTCGGGCTCGACCGGCTGTTCTCCCGCCGCGACGCGCGGGCCGAGCAGACCTCCGCACAGCGCGAGACCGTGACGGTCTGACCCGCGCGCACCGGCGCCCGCTCTCCCTCGGGAGGGCGGGCGCCGTTCCGGCTCCGTGCGGACGGATCCGGGCGCGCTAGGCGTTGCGCGGGGACGGCGCGAAGCCCACCGTGAGGCACGCGACCCTCGCCCCCTTCATGCCCGGCATGTCGTGCAGGACGACCGACCCCGCCCCTCCGGACCGCAGCCCCCACGGCTTGCGGGCGACCGCCGAACCGGTGCCCGAGGCGTTGGACGTGAAGTCCAGCCACACCTCGTTCTCGGCGTCGGCCCGCTTCGGGTCCACCACGTGCTGGTAGTGCCCGCCCGCGGCCTTCGGATCGGCGCCACAGGGCTTCTGGTGGACGTGCGCGCCGTACGTGTGGCCCGGCACCAGGCCGGCGACCCGCAGCGTCACGGTCATGCCGCTGTCGTCCCCGTACTGCTGGACCTTGACCGACGCGCCCGCGGGCACCAGCTTCGTGTCGTACGTGATCGCGGACGACGGCACGAGCGCCGTCGCCGGGGCGAACCTGGCCTGCGCCATCACCCAGTACGCCTCCGCGGGGCTTCCGCCTCCGCCGCCCGCCGCGAGCACGGCCGCCGCGAGAGCGCCGGTCACCATTCCTGCCACCATCACCGCTCCTCTTCTTCGACTTCTGCGTCTGCGGTCGTTCGTACGGGAACCGAGCGCACCACACCGCACGGGGCGCGGCACCCGGGTGAACCGGACACAGATGAGTGGGCCTGGCGTGAGATGGGGAACATCTGTGCCACTTTCGGCACTTCCGCCACACCCGACGCGTACGCTGTACAGCTGAAATGACACCGCCCCTGTGTGCTCCCGCGTGGAGGGAACGGTCGTAGAGCGGCTCGTACAGGAAGTTGGCGCAACGTGCTGGAGAGTGTGGGGTCGCTGGCCGACAGCCCATGGATCTACGTGATCGTGGCGCTCTCCGTGCTCTTCGACGTCTTCCTGCCCGTGCTGCCCAGCGGTTTCCTCGTGGTCACCGCGGCCACGGCGGCCGCGGCCGGTACGGCGGGGGCCGCCACGGGGCAGATGCCGAGCAGCACCCCCGAGCTGCTGGCCCTCACCCTGTGCGCCGCGACGGCCTCGGTCCTCGGCGACCTGGTGGCCTACCGTCTCGCCTGGCGCGGCGGCGAGCGCCTGGACCGCGCCATCGCCCGCTCCCGCCGTCTCACGACCGCGCAGGAACGCCTCGGCGGGGCGCTCGCCCGCTCCAGCGGCGGACTTCTCGTGATCATCGCCCGGTTCGCGCCCGCGGGCCGCTCGATCGTCTCCTTCGCGGCGGGCACGGCCCACCGCCGGGTCCGCGAGTTCCTGCCCTGGTCGGCGCTGGCGGGCGTGGCCTGGGCCGCGTACAGCGTGGCGCTCGGCTACTTCGGCGCGCAGTGGCTCGGCGCGAGCTGGCTGTCCACGGGCGTGTCGGTGCTCGCGCTGATCGGCGCGGGCACGGTGGCGGCGTACGTGATGCGCCGCCCGGTCCCTCAGGAAGCCTGAGCCTTAGCGGAACCCCGCACTTCCAGGCCGTCGAGCAGCTCGGCGGTGGCCCTGGCGATCTCGTCGACAGCCCGTTCGAACACCTCGCGATTGTGCGCGGCGGGCGCCCTGAAGCCGGACACCTTCCGTACGTACTGCAAGGCTGCGGCCCGGATCTCGTCCTCGGTGGCCTCTTCGGGGAGCACGGGCGGGCGGAGGGTCTTGATGCTGCGGCACATGCTTCCAGTCTGCCGCGATCCGGCCACTCGGCCACACGTTCGCGTGAACTCCCCTACGAAGTACCGGAAGTGGCTCGCCCCGCAAAATCGAACAGACGTACCATTGCCGGGTGGCAGCGAACGATGACACCGACGACTCCACCCGCACCCTGGGCTTCCCGAGCGACCTCGTCGCCGGGCAGGAGGAACTGCACCAGGTGCGCGCGGAGCTGATGGCCCTGCTCAAGCGGCTCCCCTGGTCGGTCGAGCCGGTCGACGCGATCAGCGACACCCAGGGCTGGCGCAGAGTGGAGCGCCCCGCGTCCCCCGGCTGGACCGAGGACGAGCAGGCGGCGGTCGAGAAGCTCCGCCGCCGCGAGCTGGAGCTGGCCGTCTTCGTGACCTGCCACCGCCACTGGTCCGCCCTCACCGGGATCGCCGCGGTCCAGGACCGGGCCCGGCTGAAGCACGTACACGATCCGCGGCCCGACGCCTGAGCCCGGGCCGCGGCGGTCAGCGGCTGCGGCGCGAGGTCACGTACCAGGCGACGGCGGCGATGACGATCAGGATGATCAGTATCTTCATGCCCTACATGTGCCCGCCCCGGCGCGCGTCACGCTCACGGGCGGCCCGGCATCAGCATGGTGCGGGGCTGCCCGGGAAGCCGAAGTGCATGACCCCTGCGATCCGCACCGCCCGCGCCCTCACCGCCGCCGCCGTCCTCACCATGGCCACCGCGGCCTGTCTGGCCGCCATGGGCGGCGTCTGGTGGGCCGTCGCCCTCGCCTACGTCACGGCGCTGCTCGCCTACTGCGCCCAGCGCTCCCGCGCGGACCACCACCGCATCCTCACCGCGCACGACAGAGCCCGGCGACTCGCCCAGGGCGAACTGATCGACGACGGCCTCCCCTGCTGCACCCTGTGGACCCTGTCCGACGGCGAGGTCCACGGTCCCGGCTGCCTCCGCCCCCACGACCCGGACGCCGAACTCCAGAACGCGTGCTGCACCGACGCCTTCGTCTCCCGCGGCCTCACCCACACCCGGGAGTGCCGGACGGCGTCGGCACGGGTCGGCGCCGCCTGACACGCGCGGCAACGCGGCTCCGCCGGTCACAGCTCAGTCACAGGAACGCCCTTTTCTCCCGCCCGTCACGGATGATGATCCCTCAGCTCAACATCCCAGGGGGGATCATGAACCACCGCACGATCGCCGTCGGCATGCTCGCAGCCGCGGCCCTCGCGCTCACCGCCTGCACGTCGGACAACACCGTCGACGCCGAGGCCAAGCCCAGCTCTGCCGAGTCCGCCACGAAGCCGAGCACCGACGCGTCCGCGGCGGCCGACGCCGCGAAGGCCGCCGGCATCCCGCCGGAGCCGACCGGACATGAGCGTCAGGCACTGCTGAAGATCCTCGCCTCGGTGAACCCGGCCGTCCTGAAGGACGAGGACAAGGCCGTCGACGCGGCCCGCAACCAGTGCTCCGCGATCAACGGCGGCGCCCAGAAGCTGGACCAGTCGGCCTCGCAGCGCTTCACGTTCGGCGAGGTGAAGACGACCGAGGCGCAGGGCAAGCAGATCAACGACCTGCTGAAGGCCAGCGGTTTCTGCAAGTCCTGAGCGCCGGCCGCACCGCCTGCGTCGTGTCAGCGGAGCCGGCCGTCCGGCCCGACGTCCCGGCGCAGCCGGAGCCGGGCGGCGCGCGCGGAGATCACCATCAGGACCGCGAGCAGGAACTGCCAGACGGCCCGCACCGGATCTCCCGTGATCAGCGACGCGACGCCCAGCCCCGCGCCGACGACGGCCAGCGCGGGGCAGATCCACACGAGGAACCGGTCGACGGACCGGACCTCCGTTCCACGCTCCGGGGCGATCACCTGTCTCCGCATGACGGTCGAGTGCCCCCGGAACGCCTGACCATGTGGCGGGCCATCCCGTGTCACGAGACCGTCACACCCGCTGCACGCACACCCGGAAGCACGGATGATGCAGCGTCAACACCGCACACCCCAGGGGGAATCATGCACACTCGCATCGCCGCGGCCGCCATGGCCGCCGCACTCGCCTTCGGCGCCGTCGCCTGCTCGTCCGGCGACACGAAGGCCGACCCGGCCGCCTGCAAGGCCGCCATGAAGAAGCAGTTCGACGAGGCCATGAAGAAGGGCGGCGACGCGGCCGCGGCCGACGAGCGCCCCGAAGCCTGCGAGGGCATCGACGACAAGACCGCCCAGCGCTTCGCCAAGGAACTCATGGGTGACGCCATGGACGACGCCATGAAGTCCGCCGTCCCCGACATCGACCCGGACGACGTCACCGCGTCCCCGCCGGGCACCGACGACATCCAGGAGAGCCTCGACGCCATCGAGAGCGACCTGGACGACGCACTCGACGAGGCCGGGATCACCCCGAGCCCCTGACGGAAGAGGCTCCCCGGCGTGATCACCGGGGAGCCTCCGACCTGCTGCTCAACCACTGTGGGCGCGGACGGTTTCGAACCGCCGACATCCTGCTTGTAAGGCAGGCGCTCTACCCCTGAGCTACGCACCCGAGAATCCCGGCGCTGCGACCAGGATGAGCCGACAGCCTACCTTGCCGATGCCCCTGCACCGCAAACACCCGAACCGGGTGAACGCACGGCCGGCGGCCCGGCGGGAAAAGTCACACGGCGAACCGCGAACTAACCGACCCGTGTGTTCGTCATTAACCGGTGGGACAATGAACACCGGGCAGGGCTGATGACGGCACAGGCAGCGCGGGAGAGTTAGTGACGACGGCGAAGAGCGAGCGCCCCGGCGAGACGCGGGGCGCCGCTGTTCAGCGGCCGCGCCGCCGGGCACGGACGGCCGGCCCCCTCCGCGATCTCCTCGTCCTGACCCTGCTTCCCGTGCCGGTCCTCACCGCGGCGCTCAGCGGAGCGTTCAGCGCCGGCGGCACCCGCAAGTGGTTCGGAGGCCGCGCCGAGACCCAGCGCGCCCAGGCCCAGGAGGCGAAGGACGCCGCGGCCGCCGCCTTCTACGAGCTGGACACCGCCCAGCGCGACCTGCGCATCTCGATAGAGACGATCACCGCGGTCGACGACTCCCCCGCCGCCCGCAAGGCCGTCGGCGACTTCCAGCGGCTCGGCACCCGGATCGACGAGGTCAGCGCGCAGTACATCACCGCCGTCGACGCCCACGACCTGGACCGCGACGACCTCGACGCGGGCACGGCCACCCGCGCCCGGGGCGAACTGACGGCGGCCAAGGACCAGTTGACCCGCACCAAGCAGGACCTGGACCGGTTCGCGCAGGGCCTCGGCCCGCTGCTCGGCAAGGCGGAGACCCAGCTCGCCCGCCTCGCCCCCGCGGTGGAGCGGGCCCGCCAGGCGCTGCTCGGCGCGACGGCCGCGCTGGACGGCGTGCGGCAGGCCGGGCTCAAGGCCGACGACCTCGCCGCCCGGCTCGCCCGCCTCGGCCCGGAGCTGACCCGGCTGAACCAGGGCGCGGGCCAGCACGGTGTCCCCGAGACGCTGGAGCGCGCGGAGCGCGTCGCACGGGATGCCGAAACGATCCGCGTGGAGGCCGAGCGCCTCCCGGAGAAGGCCGCGGAGATCGACCACAGGCTCGTGTCGCTGCGGACCCGGGCCCAGGCCCTGACCACCCGCGCGGGCCAGGTCGAGCCGGTCCTGAGCGAGCTGCGGCGCCGGTTCTCCGCCGCGTGCTGGCAGGACCTCCAGCGCGTCCCGGACCTCGCGGGGGAGAACGTGCGACAGGCCGAGACCAAGCTGGCCGAGGCCCGCACGGCCCGCGACGAGCAGCGCTGGCCCGACGCGACGGCGCTCCTGTCCACCGTCCGCGCCCTGCTGAACAGCACCGACGAGTCGGTCTCCGCCGCCTCCGACCGCCTCCAGCGGCTGAACGCGGTGGCGAAGGACCCGCAGCAGGAGATCGACCGCACCCGGTTCGCGATCCGGGACGCACAGCGCCTGGCGATGACCGGGCGTGCCACGCCCGACCCGCGCCACGCCCGCCCGCTCGACGACTCGGTGGGCCGGCTCGACCGCGCCGTCGAGGGCCTGGAGGGCCGCCACCCCGACTACTGGCACTTCCTCACCGAGACGGAGGCCGTGCGGCAGACCGTGGCCCACGTCGTCTCGCAGATCCGCGAGGAGCGCGGCGGGGCCTGACCGGCGCGGATTGGCGTCCTCCGCTCGCCGGGCGGACCCTGGAGGTACGTACGAGACACGTACACGGTCCGAGGAGGCGAGGCTGTCATGGCCACGCATGTACTCCGTCCGGGATCCCGGCGCCATGTCACGCTCGACGAGCAGCTGCCCGTCGATCACCGGCTGAGCATGGTGTACCGCGTCGGCGCGGGCCTGATGGGCCTGGTGCTGCTGGTGTTCGGCATCCTCGGGTTCATCGACAAGATCGGCTTCTTCGACACCCGCGGTGACACCGTCGCGGGCCTGAACACCAACGGCGCGCTCAGCGTCCTGTCGGTGTGCGTGGGCGTTCTGCTCATCGGCGGCATGCTGGCCGGCGGCGCCGTCGCCTCGACGCTCAACATGAGCGTCGGCGTCCTGTTCATCCTCAGCGGGTTCGTGAACCTCGCCCTGCTGGACACCCGCTACAACTTCCTCGCCTTCCGTCTCCAGAACGTCCTGTTCAGCTTCGCCGTCGGCCTGCTGCTGATGTTCTTCGGGATGTACGGGCGGGTCAGCGGCGGCCTGCCGCACGACAACCCGTACTGGAAGGCCCGCCACGCCTCCTGACGGCGCTGGCTAGGCTTGGGCCATGCCTCGCTACGAATACCGCTGCCGCTCGTGCGGTGACACGTTCGAACTCTCCCGTCCCATGGCCGAGTCGGCGGCCCCGGCCACCTGCCCGGCGGGCCACCCCGACACGGTCAAACTCCTCTCGACGGTCTCGGTGGCAGGCACCGCGTCACCGTCGTCCCCGGCGGCGTCGGGGGGCGGGGGTTGTTGCGGGGGCGGCTGCTGCGGCTGACCTCCGGCCGTCTGTCGGGCTCGGCTCCGGTGCGGGCTGGTCGCGCCAGGTGCTTCGTCACGCGCGCCCTCGTCGTGGCTGGTCGCGCAGTTCCCCGCGCCCCTGAAGGCGTGCGCTGCGCGCAGCCTTCCCCTGGACGAGCGGAGCTCGTTTCAGGGGCGCGGGGAACTGCGCGACCAGCCACGACGGTGGCGCGCGTGACGAACTACCCAGGGGCGCGGGGAACTGCGCGAGAAGCGGCCACCGGGCGGCACACGAACGGCAGCCGCCCCGTCACAGCGCCCCGAGAAACCCCCGCAACACAGCCTCCCCGGCAACAACCCCGCGCTCCTCCAGCACAGTGACCCCACCAGAGACCCACCCGGCATCGGCCAGCTCCCCATGCCCGGGGCGCCAGCCCCGATCCGCCGCAAGCAACAGATCGGCGTCCAGCAAGGAATCCCCGGCGCCGAGCAGCTGCCCGGCCCCGACCCGCCGGGCGACCTCACGCGCAGCTGCCCCCTTGGTCAACGGCTTCGGCACGGCGTACACCTTGCGCCCCTGGAGCGACACCCCCCAGCCCACCCCGTCGGCCCACTCCCCGAGCTCCTTGACCCACCCGGCGGGCAACTGCGCCCGGTCGACCACGAGGTACGCGAACAGCTCCTCGGCGACCCGCTCCTTCAGCAGCCACGCAGGATCGGCGGCGGCCACCATCCGCTCCCGCACCTCCGCCAGCGGCGCGCACTCGTCCGCCAGCCGCTCCCGGACCCCCCGCTCCCACTCGGGATCGGACACCCCGTCGACCAGCAGATGCCCCCCGTTGGCACAGATCGCGTACGCCGGCGCCGGTCCGGGCAGCCGCACCCGCCCGTACTGCTCGCGCGTGCGCGTCGTCGTCGGCACGAACACGGCCCGACGGCCCAGCTCCACGAGCAGTTCGGCGGCGTGCTCGGTGACGTAGGACAGCGGCTTGCCCTCGTACACCTCGACGCAGAGCAGCCGCGGCGCCTCGGCGTCGGGCACGGTGAGCCCGAGCGCGCCCGCGGAGTAGATCAACGTACGGTCGAGGTCGCTGGCGACCACGGTCACCGCAGAGCGCTCGCTCACAGGGCGACCGCCTTGCCGTCGGCACCGGTGGCTCCCCGGGTGAACCGCGGATGGATCAACCCCACGCAGGTGTAGGGCAGTTCGTCCACCAGCTCCACCGGAACCCCGCGCTGCTCCGCGAGGAGCCTGACGTGGTCCAGGTCGGCGCCCGCGTCGGCGCGCGCCAGGATCTTCCACGGCACGCGCCGCAGCAGCACCCGCGTCGTCTCGCCGACGCCGGGCTTCACCAGGTTCACATCGTGGATCCCGTACTCCTCGCTGATCCGCTCGACGGCGGCCCAGCCCTCCCAGGTCGGGGTGCGGTCGGCGCCGAGCTTCTCCTTGACGTCGGCGTCCACCGCTTCGGCGACCTCGTCGAACCGCTCCTGCACCGTGTCCAGGAAGCGCACCGACACATCCGAACCGGCCAGCTCCCGGTAGAACTTGGCCCCGTGGAAGTCGTCGGGACCGACCAGGTCGGCCCGCAGCACGGTGCGCGATATCAGCCCGGAGACCGTCGAGTTGAGGCAGGCGGAGGGGATGAGGAAGTCCTCCCGGGTCCCGTACGTCCGCACGCACGACCCGGGGTCGGCGAGCACGGCGATCTCCGGGTCGAAGCCGCGCGGCCCGCCGCCCGCCTCGAACTCCTCGATCGCGGCGGCCAGTTCACGCGTGATGGCGCCCTTGCCCGTCCAGCCGTCGACGAACACGACGTCCGCCGGGTCGTGGTGCGCGGCCAGCCAGCGCAGCGCCGTCGCGTCGATGCCGCGGCCGCGCACGATCGACACGGCGTAGTGCGGCAGCTCCACGCCGTGCCGGGCGAGCGCCCAGCGCCGCATGAGCACGCCCACCGGGGTGCCGGCCCGCGCGAGCGAGACCAGGACCGGGCGGCGCGGCGACCGCTCGGCGAGCACCGTCTCGGTGACGACACCGACCGCGCGCGCGATCCGGGCGGCCGACGTGTCGAGCGCGGCGTGGAACAGCTCCTGGTACTGCTCGCTGGGCTGGTACTCGACCGGCAGCGACTCCGCGTAGTGCGCGCCGCCGCTCTGGATGGCCTCCTCGCGCTCCTCGGTGGGCGCCTCGAGGCGTACGTCGGACAGGTCCTGGAGCAGCCAGCCGACCTCGTCGGGCGCGTACGAGGAGAAGGCGGGGCCGCGCAGCGGCTCGGGCAGCGACGACATGACGGACCTTTCGGGGATGTACGAGGGCACGACCACGACGACGACGCGCGCGGTGTGCTCGGCCACGCGCTCCAGCAGCCCGCCGGGCGCGGCCAGTTCGGCGGTGTCGCCCGCCGAGTCGAGGACGACGACGACCGTGTCGAAGCCGCCGCCCGCCACGTTGTACGCGAACCGGTCGCCGGGCCCGTCGGCCGGGGCGTCGTGCGCGGGGAAGACGAGGCGGGTGCGGATCGCGTAGCCCGGGTCGTCGACGGCGAGGACGGGCGAGCGGGTGGTGGTGGAGTACGCGACGTCGGCGCCGGCCGCTTCGAGGGCGGTGGCGAGCCGCAGCGGGGCGTACATCAGCTCCTCGTTGCCCAGGACGAGGACGCGGCCGCTGATGTGCGGGGCCAGCCGCCCGGCCATCGCGGGGAGCGCCGCGTCCAGCCGCTCGCGGTGCCGCGGCCCGAACCCGTGCCGTCCGCCGTCGGGTATCCCTTCGGGCCAGCCGAGTCCGTCGACCCGGACGATCTCGCCGCGCGTGCGGCGCGGCCGCGGGAGGGCGGCCGTCGCGTGGCTCTTCTCGTGCTCGGCGACCAGCGCCTGGCCCTTCTCCAGGACGCCGTCGGGCAGCCGGACCGTCCCGCGCGCGGACACGATCAGGTCCACGCGCGCGCCGATCTCGCGCGCGAACGCGTCGAGCCGGCCCTGGTCCTCGGGCGAGCGCATGTCGACGAGCGCGACGATCACGTACCGCTCCCGCGCGTGCAGCTCGTGCAGGGCCCGGATGGTGTTGAGGACCGTGTTGCCGGTGGAGAACTCGTCGTCCACGAGGACCAGCGGGCCGTCACCGGCCAGCAGTCGCGGGTTCTCCGGCAGGAGCAGGTGGGAGGTGGCGTGCGAGTGGGACTCCTCGAAGCCGCCCGCGCGGGCCACTCCGGCGACGGGGCGGCGCGTGGAGTGCAGGTACGGGGCGAGGGCGAGGCCGTCGGCGACCGAGTGGCCGAGGCCCGTCGCGGTCTCCGCGTAGCCGAGCACGACGGAGCGCCGCGCGGCGTCGTCGCCGAGCAGTTCCCGGACGCGGACGCCCAGGGCGTGGCCGGTGCGCCAGACCAGCGACGGGCGCTGCGGCACGTGCTTGCCCAGCACGTTCGACACCAGGAGGTGGGCGCGCTTGGGGTTGCGGCGCAGGGCGAGCCCGAGCAGCCCGGTCAGCTCCGGGTCACCGGCCAGCTCGACGCCGAGCCGGTCGGCCACCCAGGTCCCCGACCACACGTCGTCCACCGCGTCCACCGTGTCCCCCGTGTTCACCGTGTTCCTCGCCTCGGTCGTCATGCGGGCAGCCCCGCCGTCAGCAGCTCCACGAAACCGACGTCCTCCTGGGCCACGCCGAACGCCTCCGCGCGCTGGAGGGTCCGCTCGGCCCAGGCGCGGTGCGGCTTCACCTCGTTCATCTTGTTCGTGTACGCCGACCTGAGGACGCCGCCGCCGTCCCGCTCGGGGCTCAGGATGTCCCGCGCGTCGCTGTACTCCTCGTGGCTGACCACGGACAAGGCGTGGACGGGCAGCACGTGCGAGGGGTGGATGCAGGTCTTGCCGAGCAGTCCGTTGGCCCGGTCGAGGGCGATCTCGCGCAGCAGCCCGTCCAGGTCGTGCTCGATGAGCGCCGCGCGCAGCGGCTCGGCGCCCTCCTCCAGGAAGGGGCTGCGGCGCAGCTGCGGCTTGAACATCCGCTCCTGGTGGCGGAAGTACTCCCAGACCGGTCCGGTCACCGTGAAGCCGGTGCCGTCGGCCCGTCCCAGCCGGTTGACCACGTCGGCGATCACGGAGGCCACGATCTGCACGTCGTACGCCGTCAGGTCGGCCGGGCGGCGCAGCCCGTACGCCGAGCAGAAGTCGGTGACGCCGAGCCGGAGCGCGAGCACGCGGTCGCGGTACTTGTCGACGGTGCGGGAGATCCCGGCGAGGGTCTCGGTGCGGGTCTCCAGGTGCAGCAGCTCGGGGGACTCGAGGACCGGCATGGCGAAAAGTCGCCGCCCGGAGGCCGCCTCGGCGGCGGTCAGCGCCTCGAGGAACGGAACACCCCGCTCCTCGGTGAACTTCGGCAGGACGAATCCGGACAGCAGCGCAACGGCCGGTCCGAGGCGCCGGACGAGGTCGGTGATCTGCTCGGGAGTGCGGACGCGAACGAAGAGCAGCGGCGGCTCGGCCCCGTCCCGCTCGCTTCTCGCCAGCAGGTCGGTGAACTGGCGGACCAGATTGTCCTCGGCGCCGCTCACCTCGGCGTCGTCGATCGAGTCCTCCAGGCACAGCACCATGGAGACGACGCCGCGGCCGGCCTGCTTGAGCACGTCGTCCGCCAGCCGCGGCCGGGTGGCCGGGCTGTAGAGCGTGGCGCCCAGTGCTGCCGCGAGCATGCGGGGCGAGGAGTCCGCGCCGAAGGGCTGCGGCTCCCGATGGAACAGACGCTTCCGCACCTGAGGGGCAATGTGCCCGAAGTGACGCATGAGACTCCCCCGATACGACCCTGCTACGACCTGCCTCGTCCCGTCACGGCTTCCGAGCCGCCCGGCGCTCCTCGACGCGAAGCGTATGAGGTGGCCGGTAATAGTACGTACAAAGCCATGTCAAGGGTTCCCGCCTGCAATGAAATTCTGGTAACCCGTGCATGTCCTGGGGTGTCTTCCGGCCGTCGGTACGGCCGTCGGACCCGGCACCCCGCGTTGTCCCGACCGGGGCGGGGAAGGCAGGATGACGGCATGACGCACGCGATGCTCAAGGGGGCGAACGTCCCGCTCGACGCCACGGCGGTGCGCGCCGTGCTCCGCTGGACCCCGGGGCAGGGCGTGCCGGACGTGGACGCCTCCGCCCTGCTGCTCGGCCCCGACGGACGGGTCCGCTCCGACGAGGACTTCGTCTTCTACAACCAGCCCCGGCACCCCTCGGGCAAGGTCTGGCGGCTCGGCAAGAAGCGGGTGGCCGAAGGGCTCACCGACACCGTGCAGGCGGACCTCGGCGGCGTTCCCGCGGAGATCGGCAGCATCCTGCTGGTGGCGTCGGCGGAGGACATCCAGTTCAAGCACGTACCGGCGCTGCGGATGTCCGTCTACGACACCGCGGCCGACGGCGGCGAGCCGATCGCGCACTTCGACATCAAGCCGGAGACCGGCGCCGAGACCGCGCTGATCTGCGGCGAGCTGTACCGGCGCGGTGACGGCTGGCGGCTGCGCGCGGTCGGCGAGGGGTACTCCAACGGCCTGGTGGGGCTGGCGACCGACTTCGGCATCTCGGTCGACGAGTCCGTCGCGTCGGCCCAGCAGGCGGTCCCGGCCGCCTCGACGTCGATGGAGCCCACCGGGGCCACCGAGCCCGCGCCTCCGACGCCCACACCGGCCACCGCGCCGGTCCCGGCCCCGCAGCAGGGCCGGCCCACCGAACCCTCGTCGTTCCCGCTGCCGCCGCCGCAGCGGCCTCCGGCGTACGGCTATCCGCCGCAGCCCACGACACAGCCGGCCCCGCAGCACCAGCCGGCGTACGGCTATCCGCAGCCGGTGGCCGCTCAGGCGTACCCGGACCCGTCCTTCCGACTGCCGCCGCAGGGCCCTCAGTTCATCGGCCGGTGACCGGACACCCGCGCTAGACCTTCGTCTTGTAGCCCCTGCCCCACTGCAGGCCCCACCCGTACAGGCGGTCGAGTTCGGCCTGGAAGCCGTACACGAAGCGGACCTCGCGCCGCACCACGAGGTCGCCCTTGACGTTCTCGATGGAGACGACGGCGCAGGAACGGGCCTGTGGGTGGCGCTCGTCGAGGCTGATCTCGATCCGCGGGCCGTTGCTCGGGTAGAGCGTCACGTGCGCGTGGGTCCGGTCGAAGGCGGGCGTCTGGTCGTAGATGTAGACGAACAGCAGCAGCCGCTTGATGGACTCGCGGTGATCGAGATTGACGTAGAGGGTCTCGCCGGACGCCGAACCGAACCGGTCGTCGCCGCTGAGCTTCACGTACGGCGGGGCGTTGAGCGACCCGAAGAAGTTGCCCAGTGGCTGTACGACGCCCTTCTCGCCGCTCATCAGCTCGTACAGGCAGCCAAGGTCCAGGTCGACGTTGACCATCGACTGGGTGTGCGCCTGCACGACGTCGGGCTTGAACATGCTGAACGGGTGCCGCAGCAGACTGTTCTTCTCCGGTCCGCCGATGTCCGAGGTGCGCATCCGCCACGACAGATTGACCCGGAGATTGCCGGTGGCCGCGCCCTGTTTGGAGAGCGAGACGACCGGGTGCCGCTTGGTGAGTTCGATGCTGTTGGTCGCCGCGCTGCCCGAATCGAAGTCGGACTGCGCGGAGTTGCCCCGCCATAGCTTGTCCCAGAAGGACATACCGCCCCCATGCCTGTACGTGCCCCGCCTGTACTACCCGTACCTGTTCGCAGTCGCCTGTACACGCCTGCGGGGCGGCCGGTTCGAGGAGTTGTCCTCGTACGACCGCCCCGCTGACAGGGTTCCAGCATTGCCCCCCGGGTCAAACCCCGGCGGCTCGGTGGCTCAGACTCCGGACGGCACCTCGGCCTTGTCCGGGTTCCCCGTGTTGCCCTCTTCGGCCGCCAGCCGCTTGTTGCGCCGGACCGACGACCAGAACGACCAGGCGATCAGGACGACGCCGACGAGGCCGGTGATGACCTCGTTGATCTCGTAGCGGATGGTGACCAGCAGGATCACGGCGAGCGCGCCGATCGCGTAGTGCGCGCCGTGCTCCAGGTACACGTAGTCGTCCAGGGTGCCCTGGCGGACCAGGTAGACCGTGAGCGAACGGACGTACATGGCACCGATACCGAGGCCGAGCGCCATCAGCACGATGTCGTTGGTGATCGCGAAGGCGCCGATCACGCCGTCGAAGGAGAACGACGCGTCGAGGACCTCCAGGTAGAGGAACATGAAGAACGCGGCCTGGCCGGCCAGCAGTACCGCCGACTTGGGCTTGCCCTCCCGCGCGGCCTTCTCCTCCTCTTCCTGCTCCCGCTCCTCCTCTTCCTCGAGACGGTTCTCGAAGAAGCCGGACAGACCGCCGACCACGAGGTACGTGATCAGACCGGCGACACCGGAGATGAGCACGGTGGACTGCTTGTCCGCGTGCCCGGCGTGCTGGTGGGCGTGGATCGCGAACGTCATGGAGGAGACCAGCAGGACGATCAGCGCGATGCAGACCGACAGCATGTCGACCTTGCCCAGCTTGGCCAGCGGGCGCTCGATCCAGCGCAGCCACTGGATGTCCCGGTCCTCGAAGATGAAGTCGAGGAAGATCATCAGCAGGAACATGCCACCGAAGGCAGCGATGGACGGGTGCGCGTCCGTCACCAACTGCTGGTAGCGGTCGGGCTGGTTGAAGGCCAGGTCGACGGCCTCGACCGGGCCCATCTTGGCGCTGATCGCGACGATCACGACCGGGAAGACGAGCCGCATGCCGAAGACCGCGATCAGCACGCCGACCGTGAGGAAGATCTTCTGCCAGAAGGCATTCATCTTCTTCAGGACACCGGCGTTGACCACCGCGTTGTCGAAGGACAGCGAGATTTCGAGGATCGCGAGGATCGCGACGACCCCGAAAGCTGTCCAGCCGTCATAGAACACCGCCGCGACCAAACCGAGCACGGTGATCGCGAACGACCAGCCGAAGGTTTTCAGAACCACTGGCTACCCCATCGTGTGTACGGGTTTCCCCGTGCTGGTTGTACGGGGCTCCCCCGCTCCGCGCACGGCTTTACGAAACATTGACTCCGAAGTCTAGAGCGATGCCCCGGAGCCCCGACGCGTACCCCTGACCGACTGCACGGAACTTCCACTCGCCCCCGTACCGGTACACCTCGCCGAAGATCATCGCGGTCTCGGACGAAGCGTCCTCGGAGAGGTCGTAACGGGCGAGCTCCTGGCCGTCCGCCTGGTTGACGACGCGAATGAACGCGTTGCTGACCTGGCCGAAGGTCTGTCCTCTGTTGTCCGCGTCGTGGATCGAGACGGGGAAGATGATCTTGTCGCAGGTGGCCGGCACCTTGGTGAGGTCCACGATGATCGACTCGTCGTCGCCGTCGCCCTCACCCGTGAGGTTGTCGCCGGTGTGCGTCACGGAGCCGTCGGGGCTCGTGAGCTGGTTGTAGAAGATGAACCACTCGTCGCCCATCACCCGGCCGCCGCTGCACAGCAGCGCGCTGGCGTCCAGGTCGAAGTCGGCTCCGGTGGTGGATCGCGCGTCCCAACCGAGGCCGATGAGGACCTCCGTCAGGTTCGGTGCGGCCTTGGAGAGGGAGACATTGCCTCCCTTGGCGAGCGTGACGCCCATGTTGGTGGTCCTCCCCGAGGTGTACGGCATGGCTGGCTGTGCTGTGGTGCAGCGCGTCCGGCGCCGCACTGCGGGAGTGCGG
Source organism: Streptomyces sp. NPDC046716 (assembly GCF_040645755.1). Taxonomy (NCBI): domain Bacteria; kingdom Bacillati; phylum Actinomycetota; class Actinomycetes; order Kitasatosporales; family Streptomycetaceae; genus Streptomyces; species Streptomyces sp. NPDC046716. The sequence continues at coordinate 86,643 of NZ_JBEYYU010000010.1, read as the reverse complement.
CGCCGGACGGACGAGCGTGGTGGTGCGCTGGGACTCAGACGTTGACGCCGAAGTCCTGGGCGATACCGCGCAGGCCTGAGGCATACCCCTGGCCGACGGCGCGGAACTTCCACTCCGCCCCGTTCCGGTACAGCTCGCCGAAGACCATGGCGGTCTCGGTGGACGCGTCCTCGGAGAGGTCGTAACGGGCGATCTCGGCGCCGCCCGTCTGGTTCACCACGCGGATGAACGCGTTGCGCACCTGGCCGAACGACTGCTGGCGGTTCTCGGCGTCGTAGATCGAGACCGGGAAAACGATCTTGTCCACGTCGGCCGGGACCGTCGCGAGGTTGACCTTGACCTGCTCGTCGTCGCCCTCGCCCTCACCGGTGGTGTTGTCACCGGTGTGCTCGACCGAGCCGTCCGCGCTCTTCAGGTTGTTGAAGAACACGAAGTCCTGGTCGTTGCGGACCTTGCCCTCGGCGTTCGTCAGAATCGCGCTGGCATCGAGGTCGAAGTCCGCACCGGTGGTGGTGCGAACATCCCAACCCAGGCCCACGACGACCGCCGTGAGGCCCGGGGCCTCCTTGCTCAGCGATACGTTGCCGCCCTTGCTGAGGCTGACTCCCACGAGTCCTCCCTGTGGTCTTTGGGGGCGGGGAGCCCCGTAGTACGTCTGGCATCGGATCAACGTCTGGATCCTAGTGACGGGTTCCCGCAGCCCGCGAGGCTTCCTACAGGGTGTCGCCCTGCAGGGGTTCTTTACAGGGTGCGCCTACAGGCTGTCGATCGCCTTGACGTACTCGTTCAGGTCACGGGCGTCGGGCAGGCCGTTGACGACGGTCCAGCGCACGACACCCTCCTTGTCGATGATGAAGGTGCCGCGCACCGCGCAGCCCTTCTCCTCGTCGAAGACGCCGTAGGCGCGCGAGGCCTCGCCGTGCGGCCAGAAGTCGCTCAGCAGCGGGTACTCGAGACCCTCCTGCTCGGCGAAGACCCGCAGCGTGAACGGGGAGTCGTTCGACACGGCGAGCAGCTGCACGTCGTCGTTGACGAACTTCGGCAGCTCGTCGCGCAGGGCGCACAGCTCGCCGGTGCACACGCCGGTGAAGGCGAACGGGTAGAAGAGCAGCACCACGTTCTTCTCGCCCCGGAAGTCCGAGAGCTTCACGCTCTCGCCGTGCTGGTTCTTCAGCTCGAAATCCGGAGCCTTGGTGCCGACCTCGATCGCCATGATGGAGCTTCCCTTCGATGGGGCTGTTCAGGTGGCTTCAGCCTAGTTCCCACCCCTGCGTGCTCCTTCGCCGCCCGGCGTGCCGCCGGCGCCGGCCGGGCATGCCCGAGGCCCTGGCAGGCGCACCGAAGCGCGCCCGCCAGGGCCTCATCTCCTAATTTCCCGTTCAGCCGGGACGCTTACCGCTTCTTGGCGGCTGCCTTCGGCGTGGCAAGACGGCTGCCGGTCCAGTCCTTGCCCGCGCTGACGCTCTTGCTCGCGGACAGCCCGGCGGTCGTGGCGGCCTCACCGATCTCGCTCGGCTCGACGTACCCGTCACGCCCGGTCTTCGGCGTCAGAAGCAGGATGGACCCGCCCTCTTCCATGTACGCGATGGCATCCACCAACGCATCAGTAAGGTCCCCGTCGTCCTCACGGAACCAGAGCACCACGGCGTCAGCCACGTCGTCGTAGTCCTCGTCGACGAGCTCGGAGCCGATGGTCTCTTGGATGACCTCGCGGAGCTCCCGATCGACGTCGTCGTCGTAGCCGATCTCCTGGACCACCTGGTCGGGCTGGAAACCAAGCCTCACGGCAAGGTTCGTCTCCGCGTGGTCCGCGGTCGCGCTCACGGATTGCCTCCTGATCATGTTTACGAAGTTGTCTTCAGCTTCGCGCGCACGCGAAGCGTTGGCCGTAGTCCACACGTGCGCGACGGATCGCGCAAGTACCCGGCCGCCGAGACCGCCGAAACGGTGACGTTCCCGGCTGTGTCACCGCAACTCCAGTCAAGGATCCCCCCAGGTCAGTGATGTATGCCACTGCATTCTGCCGGGTTTGCCCGCACTGCCCGACCACGGAGGGTGACCAGGGCCGAACGGCCCCCGGAACACGTGAACGACATGAGCGTATCGTTGCGAAATGTGCGCACGCGCTCTCGGGGTATCGAACGGAATCCGGATTACCTCGCGGTAGAGATGACGATTCCGATTCCGCGGTACACGATGGACACCGGCGTACCCGACAGTGAATCAGCGGCATCACCGACAGTGAGGGAACAGCGTGGCTTCCGGATCCGATCGCAACCCGATCATCATTGGCGGTCTCCCCAGCCAGGTCCCGGACTTCGATCCCGAAGAGACTCAGGAGTGGCTCGACTCTCTTGACGCGGCGGTCGACGAACGTGGCCGCGAGCGGGCCCGCTATCTGATGCTCAGGCTGATCGAGCGCGCCCGCGAGAAGCGCGTGGCCGTGCCCGAGATGCGCAGCACGGACTACATCAACACGATCGCCACCAAGGACGAGCCCTTCTTCCCCGGCAACGAGGAGATCGAGCGCAAGGTCCTCAACGCGACGCGGTGGAACGCCGCGGTGATGGTGTCCCGCGCCCAGCGCCCCGGCATCGGTGTCGGCGGGCACATCGCGACCTTCGCCTCCTCGGCGTCGCTGTACGACGTGGGCTTCAACCACTTCTTCCGCGGCAAGGACGAGGGCGACGGCGGCGACCAGATCTTCTTCCAGGGGCACGCCTCGCCGGGCATCTACGCCCGCGCCTATCTCCTGGACCGGCTCACCGAGAACCAGCTGGACGCCTTCCGCCAGGAGAAGTCGAAGGCGCCCAACGGGCTGTCCTCGTATCCGCACCCGCGGCTGATGCCGGACTTCTGGGAGTTCCCCACCGTCTCCATGGGTCTCGGCCCGCTCGGTGCCATCTTCCAGGCGCGGATGAACCGCTACATGGAGGCCCGCGGCATCGCCGACACCTCCAAGTCGCAGGTGTGGGCCTTCCTCGGTGACGGCGAGATGGACGAGCCCGAGTCCCTGGGCCAGCTCTCCATCGCCGCCCGTGAGGGCCTCGACAACCTCACCTTCGTCGTCAACTGCAACCTGCAGCGCCTCGACGGCCCCGTGCGCGGCAACGGCAAGATCATCCAGGAGCTGGAGTCCCAGTTCCGCGGCGCCGGCTGGAACGTCATCAAGCTGGTCTGGGACCGCAGCTGGGACCCGCTGCTCGCGCAGGACCGCGACGGCGTCCTGGTGAACAGGCTGAACACCACGCCCGACGGTCAGTTCCAGACGTACGCCACCGAGCCCGGCTCCTACATCCGCCAGCACTTCTTCGGCGACGACCACCGTCTGCGCGCCATGGTCGAGAACATGACCGACGACCAGATCCTGCACCTGGGCCGCGGCGGGCACGACCACAAGAAGATCTTCGCGGCGTTCACGGCGGCCAAGGAGCACAAGGGCCAGCCGACGGTGATCCTGGCGCAGACGGTCAAGGGGTGGACCCTCGGCCCGAACTTCGAGGGCCGCAACGCCACGCACCAGATGAAGAAGCTCACGGTCGACGACCTGAAGGGCTTCCGCGACCGGCTGCACATCCCGATCACCGACGCGCAGCTCGAGGGCGGCGCCCCGCCGTACTACCACCCGGGCCGCGAGTCCGAGGAGATCCAGTACATGCACGACCGCCGCCAGGCACTGGGCGGCTATGTGCCGACCCGTGTGGTGCGCGCGAAGCCGCTGCAACTTCCGGACGACAAGACGTACGCGAGCGTGAAGAAGGGCTCGGGTCAGCAGTCGATCGCCACGACCATGGCGTTCGTCCGGCTCCTCAAGGACCTCATGCGGGACAAGGAGATCGGCAAGCGCTTCGTGCTGATCGCACCCGACGAGTACCGCACCTTCGGCATGGACTCCTTCTTCCCGAGTGCGAAGATCTACAACCCGCTCGGCCAGCAGTACGAGTCTGTCGACCGTGAACTCCTGCTCGCCTACAAGGAGTCGCCGACCGGCCAGATGCTGCACGACGGCATCTCCGAGGCCGGCTGCACCGCCTCGCTGATCGCCGCCGGTTCCGCTTACGCCACCCATGGCGAACCCCTCATCCCCGTCTACGTCTTCTACTCGATGTTCGGTTTCCAGCGCACCGGCGACCAGTTCTGGCAGATGGCCGACCAGTTGGCGCGCGGCTTCGTGCTCGGCGCGACAGCCGGCCGGACGACGCTCACCGGCGAGGGCCTTCAGCACGCCGACGGCCACTCGCAACTGCTGGCCTCGACCAATCCGGGCTGTGTCGCCTACGACCCGGCCTACGCCTACGAGATCGCGCACATCGTCAAGGACGGTCTGCGCCGGATGTACGGCCCGGACAGCGAGAACGTCTTCTACTACCTGACCGTCTACAACGAGCCGATCCAGCACCCCGCGGAGCCGGCCGATGTCGACGTCGAGGGCATCCTCAAGGGCATCCACCGCATCAGCACCGGAACCTCGGGCACGATCCCGGCGCAGATCATGGCCTCGGGTGTCGGCGTCCCCTGGGCCCTGGAGGCCCAGCAGATCCTCGCGCAGGAGTGGAACGTGCGCGCGGATGTGTGGTCCGCGACCTCGTGGAACGAACTGCGCCGCGAGGCGGTGGAGGTGGAGCGCCACAATCTGCTGCACCCCGAGGAGGAGCAGCGCACGCCCTACGTCACACAGAAGCTGTCCGGTGCGGAGGGTCCGTTCATCGCGGTCTCCGACTGGATGCGCTCGGTGCCGGACCAGATCTCCCGCTGGGTGCCGGGCACCTACCAGTCGCTCGGTGCGGACGGCTTCGGCTTCGCGGACACCCGGGGCGCCGCCCGCCGCTTCTTCCACATCGACGCGCAGTCCATCGTGGTCGGGGTGCTCACCGAACTCGCCCGTGAGGGCAAGGTCGACCGCTCGGTCCTGAAGCAGGCGATCGACCGCTACCAGCTGCTCGACGTCACCGCCGCCGATCCCGGTGCGGCCGGGGGCGACGCGTAACGGCTCGCTGGGCAGGCGCCTCCACGGGTGCCTCTTCCGAGGGCGGCGGGACTCCGGTCCCGCCGCCCTTCGGTTTTGCCTGAGATGCGCGTGTGCGGGGGCGCCCGATGCGCGTGTGCAAGGGCGCCGGTGTGGGAGAGCCAAGCCGGTGCGGGTCGGGTCGGGTCGGCCCCGGGAGATTGCCCCGGGGCCGCCTGGAGTCGACCGCTCCGCGCGGTCAGCCGCTCGTGCTCAGAACATTCCGCCTGCGGCGATGCCGACCGATGTGATCAGCCCGATGACCGCGAGCAGCGTGTCGATCGCGCCGAGCACGACCGCGACCAGGGCCGGTATCGACTGGGTGCCGGTCCAGCGGCGTCCCATGGCCAGCCAGCCGCAGACGACGGCGACCGGACCGAACACGATCCCCAGGGTCAAGAACCCGACGACCGCGCAGATGACTCCGATGATTCCGAGCGTCGCGCGGTCCGGCCCGCTCCGTGTGCCCATGCGGTCACGTGAACGGGGGTGCTTGCGCGTGGTGTGTCCGAAGCCCGCCATCATCACTCCTTGGGTTCGTGGACTCGGGCGGTACTCCGGGTACCCCGCTTGCCGCCGCCTACCGCGCACGGCGCTCCGCTATCTCTCCCAGATCTTGAACGCCCGTACGTGGTAGGGCGATTCGGGCTCCCAGGTCCCACTGCCGGGATAGGTCTGGAACTCCCCGGTCTCCGCGCACTCCGCGGACTGATAGGTGGTGACGGGACGGCGGGTGCGGTTGGCGAGGGACGCCGCGCTGCTCCCCTCCGGCAGCGCGACGCAGCTCTCGATGTCGGTCCCGGCCAGTTCGTAGGTGTGCCGGGCCCCCTTGAATCCGGTCTTCGACCACAGGCACAGCTCCCCCGCGCCGCAGTCCCCCAGCGTCGGTGGCGCGGCCGCGGTGGCGAAGCCCGGTGTGAGCGCCACCGCCGCGAACGTGGCTGTGGCGAGCTTGACCGTCATGGACGTACGCATGTGCATCAACCCCCGTGTCATATCGACCAGTTGCGTTCGCGACTGATCGCTTGCCTGCCACTCTGGCCCGGACGATCCGATTCCGGGAAGGGCTGTCGAGCGACGTCACCCGGATAAGCGAAAGCCCTCGGAAAGTTCCCGAGGGCTTCCCCCACACGGGCGGTTTCCCGCCTCGCCCGCGCCTGGCGGACGCTAGATGTGCGCGGCGCCCGCCGCCGCCTCCGGGTTGTCGCCCCGCTTGGTCAGCAGCGCGACGAGGATGGCGACGACACCGACACCCGCGGCGACCAGGCAGGCCAGGCTCATGCCGGAGATGAACGTGTCGTGGGCGACGTCCGTGATCTTCGCCGCGATGCCGGCCGGGGTTCCGGCCGGAACCGGGGCGACACCGACCTGGACCGCCTCCGACGCCTGGTCGAGCTGGGCCGGGCTGAGCGGCGGCAGCTTGGCGTCGGTCCAGTTGCCCGCGAGGTCGTTGTCGACTTTCGAGGCCATCACGGCGCCGAGCACGGCGGTGCCGAGGCTGCCGCCGATCTGCATCGCGGCCTGCTGGAGACCGCCGGCGACGCCGGAGAGCTCCATCGGCGCGTTGCCGACGATGACCTCGGTGGCTCCCACCATCACGGGGGCGAGCCCGAGGCCGAGCAGACCGAACCAGACGGACATGATGCCGCTGCCGGTCCCCGCCTCCAGCGTGGACATCCCGTACATCGCGAGGGCGGTGCACGCCATGCCTCCGGCCAGCGGGATCCGCGGGCCCACCTTCGTGATCATCGCGCCCGCGAGCGGGGAGGCGACGATCATCATGCCGGTCAGCGGCAGCAGGTGGAGACCGCTGTCGACCGGGCTCATGCCGTGCACGTTCTGCAGGTAGAAGGTGACGAAGAACAGGCCGCCCATGAACGCGATGGCCATGAGCACCATCAGCACCACACCGGCCGACAGCGGCACGGAGCGGAACAGCCCCAGCGGGATGAGGGGTTCGGCGACGCGGGTCTCCCAGATCGCGAAGAGCACGAAGCAGAGCACCGCCGCGCCGATGAACGTCCACGTCATGCCGTCGCCCCAGCCCCACGTCGGCGCCTTGATGAGGGCCCAGACGAGGCAGAACATCGCACCGGACAGCAGGGCGATGCCGGGGACGTCGAAGGACCGCGGCGCGTTCTCGGCGCGGTGGTCGAGCAGGATGACGAGCCCGAGGACCAGGGCGAGAACGCCGACGGGAACGTTGATGAAGAAGACCGACTGCCAGCTGACGTGCTGGACGAGCAGGCCGCCGAGGATGGGACCGCCCGCGGTCGAGGCGCCGATCACCATGCCCCAGATGCCGATCGCCATGTTCAGCTTCTCGGCCGGGAACGTGGCGCGCAGCAGACCGAGCGCGGCGGGCATCAGCAGCGCGCCGAACAGGCCCTGGAAGACGCGGAAGGTGATGACGAGCGCGATGCTGTCGGACAGACCGATGGCTCCGGAGGCGGCGGCGAAGCCGACCACGCCTATGAGGAAGGTCTGCCGGTGGCCGAACCGGTCGCCGAGCTTGCCCGCGGTGATCAGCGTGACCGCGAGGGCGAGGAAGTAGCCGTTGGTGATCCACTGGACGTCGGCGAAGCTCGCGCCGAGATCCTTCTGAATGGCCGGGTTGGCGATGGCGACGATGGTGCCGTCGAGGGCGACCATCATCACGCCGATCGCGACAGAGAAGAGAGTCAGCCAGGGGTGGCCGCGAAATCCCTTGGCAGATGCCGGGGCGGGGTCGGGCTCCGGAACCCGGTCCGCCTTGTCGACAGTGATCTGACTAGTCATACGTTCGAGGCTAGTGACAGCTCCTGACAGTTGACAAAGCATTTCACCATTCGGTAACTGTCGCCTCGCTCACACTGCGCCGCGCCGCGCCCACGGTCGGAAAGAGGAACATGGCCGCTCGACTCAACCTGCGTGAACTCAAGAAGCAGCGCACGCGAACAGCGCTGCTGCGTGCGGCACTTGAGCTCTTCACGACGCAGGGTTTCGACCGGACCACGGTCGACGAGATCGTCGAGACCTGCGAGGTGTCCCAGCGCACCTTCTTCCGGTACTTCGCGAACAAGGAGGAGGCCGCCTTCGCGGTGCAGGACATGGTGGAGAGAGGTTTCGTCGCGGCTCTGCGCGAACGCCCCGCGGAGGAAAGCCCGTTCGAGGCGTTGCGCCACACGGTCCTCGACACCTGGCACGCTTTGGGCCGATCCGTGGAGGAAGTCATTCCGGTTGAACTCCACATGCGTACGTACCAGTTGATCGAATCGACGCCCTCCTTGCTGGCCGTGCACCTGCGCCGCTCCATCGAACTGGAGGAGGAGATCGCGCGCGTCATCGCCGAACGCGAGGGCGTGGACGTGGACAGCGACCCGCGCCCGCGGGTGGCCGTGGCCGCGTTCAGCGGAGTGATGCGGCTGGCCGGGCGTCTGTGGGGAGCCGGCGAGGACACGAGCATCGACGCCATCCGCGCGCTCACGGAGACGTATCTCGATCATCTGACCCCGTCGATCGGCGATCACTGGCGACGCACTCAGGCGTGAACAGCGCGTAAGCGGAGCGACGTGACACGGGTCGCACTCCCGCGCACACCAGGCACTTCACCCCCTACGCAGAGTGAGGGCCTGACCTCAACTACGTCCGCTTTTACCCAAATACACCCTGCAAAACGTGATCTGCCTCACGCGTTTAGCGAGGCCCGTCATGCTTCTCCTAGGGTGTCCCGCAGTGACTTCCTTCGACTCATCCCCCCAACTGAACGTCTGGCGCGCACTGCTTGCGCTGGCCGTCGTGTTCGTCATGCTGGCGACCACCGGCTGGACCGCGGTGCGTCACCAGCGGGGCGTCGACACGCCGCTCCAATCCGCTCTCAACGCCTGGGACCACGGCCGGATAGGCGGGCACGCGCTGCCCTCGCACGACGGCTCCCCCACCCGTCTCGGGCACTTCTTCGCCACGCTGACTCCCCACCAGCGCGGTCGCCTCGCCATCCGCTATCCACTCGCCGTCGGCAATATGAACGGCGCTCCTGTAGCGCTGCGTTATCGCGCGAATCGCATCGCGCTGGACGAGGCGCGCAAGGTCGAGCACGAGCGCATCCATGACAAGCGGCTTTCGTCCGCCGGTCACTCCGACGCGCAGCAAAGGATGCGGCGTTTCGCGCTCCTGGCCGATCCCGACCGCAAGATCCTCGCCTTCGACCCCATGGGCAGCGGCCGGGTGGCCGAGGTCTTCGGCGACCTCGACCGGGCGCAGCGCGTCTCGGTCGTGGTTCCCGGCGTCGACACGAACGTGCTGACGTTCCAGCGGACGTTCCGCCAGTACTCCGCTCCGGTGGGCATGGCTCGCTCCCTGTACGCCGCCGAGCGCGAGAAGAGCCCGGGCACCCGCACCGCGGTGGTCGCGTGGGCCGACTACACGGCCCCCGCCGGTCTGGGGGTGGACGCCGCCACGTCGATGCGCGCGGACGACGGCGCGGTCCGGCTCAACGCCATGCTGCGCGGGCTGCCCGGCGGCTCGCCGGTCGCCCTGTACTGCCACAGTTACGGCTCCGTGGTCTGCGGTGTCGCGGCGCACGGCCTGCCGTCGCGGGTGAGTGACATCGCGGTCGCCGGAAGTCCCGGGATGCGGGCCCAGAGCGCTTCGGGCCTGCGCACCCACGCGCGCGTGTGGGCCATGCGCGACAAGGACGACTGGATCCAGGACGTGCCCTACATGGAGGTCGGCGGCCTCGGGCACGGCGCCGACCCGGTCTCCTCGGGCTTCGGCGCCCGGGTCGTCTCCGCGGGAGACGCCAAGGGCCACGCCGGTTACTTCGAACCCGGCACCGAAAGCCTCAGGAACTTCGCCGAGATCGGAACTGGCTCGTACCGATCGGTGCTCTGCGCCGACTCGGACCAGGACTGCCGGAAGGGATTTTCCGGCGACGTCTCGGCCTGACGCGCGTAGAGAACGGCGAAACAGTGGTCCGACGCAACAGGCGACGGAGGCGAGCGTGCCGCATACGATGAGCCGCATGGGTGACGTACTGGCCGGATTTCATGCCGCCTGGGAGTTCGACTCGGACTCCGTGCGCATCCGCTTCGAACGGGGGATCCGCACGCCGAAGCTCCTTCAGGCGTTGGGCGAGCGCCACATCCCTCTGGAAGCGATCGCGGCGGTGACCCTGACCCCGGGGAAACGCGGGACCGTAGTACTGCAGGCCGTTCCGAGACCCGGCGCCGATCCGCTGATGGACGCCGCGGCCGGGCAGCTGAAGGAGAGTTGCGACCCCTATCGGCTGGTGCTGCCGGCCGAGCGGGAGACGCTCGCGGAGTACTACGCGGACGAGCTGCGCGGGCAGCTCGTCGCCGAGGAGGACGTGCGCAGCGACGGCTACCTGGTGGCGCCTCCCGGCGCTCCGCTCCAGTTCAAGGCCTACGACGGCAAGGCCTCCTTCGACGGCTCGTCGGTCTCCTTCCGCTGGTTCTGGACGGGTGCGTCGTCCGCGAAGTGGAAGGCCGGCGACAAGACCTTCCCGGTCGGCGATCTGAGCGGCGTCGAATGGCGCTCCCCCGAGCTGTTCGAAGGGCACCTGCGGCTCCTGCACCGTGACGTCGCCGGGGAGCAACCGGGGCAGGCCGACCAGGATCCGGCCGCGGTCGTCTTCGGGCTCGGCTACGGGCCGGTCCACGAGTCGCTGCCGTTCGCCGCGTCCGTGCTCGCGGCCGTGCGCGCGTCCGGCTCGGCTCCGTCCGCCGCCGGGCAGCCCACCGCGCAGGCGACGGTGCCCGCGCGCCGGGATCCGGCGGACATCGCCGACCGGATACGGCACCTCGGTGAGCTGCACCAGGCGGGCCTGGTCACGGACGCGGAGTTCACGACGAAGAAGGCCGAGCTGCTCGCCGAGCTGTGACGGCTAGCCCTGCTGGGCCGAGCCGTAGAAGGTGATCTTGTGGTCCAGCACGGCCAGGGTGTCCTGGAGTTCGGCCATGCGGTGCAGGACGTCGCGGCGGGTCGATTCGAGGAGTTCCCGGCGCTCGTCGAAGGTGTGGTCCCCGAGGCGCACGAGCTCGGCGTAGCGGACCATGTCGGCGACCGGCATGCCGGTGAGCCGGAGCTTGTTGACGAAGGCGAGCCAGTCCAGGTCGTGGTTGCTGTAGCGACGCTGGCCGGTGTGCGAGCGGTCGATGTCGGGCATGAGGCCGATCCGCTCGTACCAGCGCAGGGTGTGCGCGGTCAGCCCGGTGCTGGCCGAGACCTCGCTGATGGTGTAGCGGTCCTGCCCGTTCGGTCGCGGATGCGCTTCGGGGGCCGCTCTGCAGGCGTCGACCCCGGTCTGGGTGGGTGCGGGGGTGGTCTCCATCACCGTCATGGGCCCCACGCTAGAACCTTGGAGTGCACTCCAGGCAAGCAGATCGGGGAGAAATCCGGAGGACAGCGGGACGGCGCTCTCGCTACCGTTTCGATCATGACGTCTGCCCGCCGTGCGCGCCCCGAGGACGCCGAGGAACTGGTGCGCCTGCGCAAGATCATGCTCGACTCGATGAGACCGAGCGACGACGTGGCCTGGCAGCAGCCGGCGCTGGAGGCGCTGCGGGACCGGTTGGCCGACGCCGGGGGCGAGTTGACGGCGTTCGTCGTCGACGATCCGGACGGCTCGGGTCGGCTCGCCGCGTGTGCGGCCGGGGTGACCCAGCGCGGCCTGGGCGGTCCGGGCAATCCGTCCGGTGTCTCCGCGCACCTCTTCAATGTGTCCACCGACCCGGACCACAGGCGGCGGGGCTACTCGCGGGCCTGCGTGGAAGCGCTGCTGGCCTGGTACAAGGAGCACGAGGTGCACCGGGTCGAGCTGCTGGCGACGGCGGACGGTGAGCCGCTGTACAGCTCCCTCGGCTTCGCCCGCACTCCGGCGCCCGCGATGAGACTGACGCTCTGAGCGGCCGCAGGCGCTCGACGGGCGTTCCCGGGGAGGAATTAGGCTCGGAGGCATGCAGAGCCTCGCGTTGATCGAGAACTGGCCGGTCCCGACCGCCGCCGCAGCCGTCGTCCGTGCGGACGGCACCGTGCTGGGGACGCACGGGCCGACGGCCCACCGTTTTCCGCTGGCCTCGGTCACCAAACCGTTGGCGGCCTACGCGGCGCTGGTCGCGTACGAGGAGGGGGCGATCGAGCTCGACGAGCCGGCCGGGCCGGAGGGCTCGACGGTGCGGCACCTGCTGGCGCACACCAGTGGGCTGGCCTTCGACGAGCACAAGGCGACATCGGAGCCGGGGGCGCGGCGGCTGTACTCGAACGCCGGGTTCGAGGTGCTCGGGGATCACATCGCGAAGGCGACAGACATCCCGTTCGCCGAGTATCTGCGTCAGGCGGTGCTCGAGCCGCTGGGGATGACCGCGACCACGCTGGACGGCTCGCCCGCCAAGGACGGGGTGTCGACGGTGGACGACCTGGTGCGGTTCGCCGCGGAGGTGCAGGCGCCGCGGCTGCTCGACCCGCGCACCGTGGCCGAGGCGATGTCGGTGCAGTACCCGGGGACGAAGGGGGTGCTGCCGGGGTACGGGCACCAGAATCCGAACGACTGGGGGCTCGGCTTCGAGATTCGGGACCACAAGTCGCCGCACTGGACGGGGAGTTCGTCGTCACCGCGGACGTTCGGTCACTTCGGGCAGTCGGGGACGTTCCTGTGGGTGGACCCGGATGCGGGGGCGGCCTGCGTGGCGCTGACGGACCGGGCGTTCGGGCCGTGGGCGGCCGAGGTGTGGCCGCCGTTCACCGACGCGGTGCGCGCGGAGCTCTGAGCCCTCAGCTCATCTCCCAGATCAGCAGCTGGGTGTCCGCGGCGGCCAGGACCTCCAGGCCGGTCTCGCCGGTGATGCGGGCCGCGTCGCCCGGGGCCAGTTCGGTCTCGCCGAGGCGTACGCCGCCCTGGACCACGTGCAGGTAGACGTGCGGCGCGGTGGGCAGTTCGGCGCGTTCGCCCGCGGCCAGGCGCCGTACGTGGAGCATGGCGCCGGCCTCGGGGACGTCGTACGGGGTGGAGTCGGCGATGCCGTGCACCACCTCGTAGGCGGGCTCGCCGCCGGGATCGCGCGGAGCCAGCCACATCTGGAGGAAGGTCAGGGGCTCGGTGCCGTCGTTGCGTTCGACGTGGCGGACGCCGCCGCCGGAGCTGAGCCGCTGGACGTCGCCGGGGCGCACGATCGAGACCTTGCCGGTGCTGTCCCGGTGGGTGAGTTCGCCGGTGACGACCCAGGTGACGATCTCGGTGTGGCTGTGGGGGTGTTCGTCGAAGCCCGCGCCGGGCGCCAGATGTTCCTCGTTGCAGGCGAGGATCGCGCCGAAACGCAGGTTGTCCGGGTCGTAGTGCGGGCCGAAGGAGAACGCGTGGCGCGAGGTGATCCCGGCCCCGGGCTCGCCTCCTGCGTACCGGTCGGCTGAGCGACGTACATCCATCACGTACTCCACGGTAGCCGTCCTTTCCGGTCCTCGGCCCCGTCCGGGTCGGACCCTCCACTCCGCTGAGCCGTACCGATAAGGCAGTCTTGTCCCCGTGCCCCAATCGGAATCAGCGCAGCCCTCAGCGAACGACCCCGCGGACCTCCACCCGGACGTCCGCGCGGTCCCTCATCCGCACTCGGCGACCCTGAAGCGCCTGGAGAAGTCGTCCGGGGCGCTGGCCGCGCAGGCCATCACGCGCATGGACGAGACGCTGCCCTGGTACCGGGCCATGCCGCCGGAGAACCGGTCGTGGATCGGGCTCGTGGCGCAGGCCGGTATCGCCGCGTTCACCGAGTGGTTCCGGCACCCCGACGCCCCGCAGGCGATCTCGACGGACGTGTTCGGCACCGCGCCGCGCGAGCTGACGCGGGCCATCACGCTGCGCCAGACCGTGGAGATGGTGCGCACCACCATCGAGGTCATGGAGTCGGCCATCGACGAGGTGGCCGCGCCCGGCGACGAGAGCGTGCTGCGGGAGGCGCTGCTCGTGTACGCGCGGGAGATCGCGTTCGCGACCGCCCAGGTGTACGCGCAGGCCGCCGAGGCGCGGGGCGCCTGGGACGCGCGTCTCGAATCGCTCGTCGTGAACGCGGTGCTGTCCGGGGAGGCCGACGAGGGCGCCGTCAGCCGCGCCGCGGCCCTCGGCTGGAACTCTCCCGAGCATGTCTGCGTCGTGCTCGGCACCGCCCCCGACGGGGACAGCGAACTGACCGTCGAGGCGATCCGGCGGGCCTCCCGGCACGCCAAGCTCCAGGTGCTCACCGGAGTGCTCGGGGACCGGCTCGTCGTCATCGCGGGCGGCAGCGACAACCCGCTGGCGGTGGCGAAGTCGCTGATCGGGCCGTTCGCGTCCGGGCCCGTGGTCGCCGGCCCCGTCGTCCCCGACCTGCTCGCCGCCACCCGGTCCGCGCAGGCCGCGGCCGCCGGGCTCAAAGCCTGCGGTGCCTGGCAGGACGCGCCGCGCCCGGTCCTCGCGGACGATCTGCTGCCCGAGCGAGCGATCGCGGGCGACCCGTCCGCCCGTGAGCAGTTGGTGGAGGAGATCTACAGACCGCTGGAGGAAGCGGGCTCGGCTCTCCTTGAGACACTCAGTGTCTATCTGGAGCAGGCGAGCAGCCTGGAAGGCGCCGCCCGGATGCTCTTCGTCCACCCGAACACCGTCCGCTACCGGCTCCGACGTGTGACCGACGTCACCGGCTGGTCCCCGTCGGACGTCCGCTCGGCATTCACCCTGCGCATCGCGCTCATCCTGGGGCGTCTGGCCGATGGAGATCCCCAGTCGTAGGCTTTTGTCGGGGGCCTACAATTCCGTCTTCGGTTCTTCGTCCCTGTCCCCACGGGCGGCCCGCACCGTCCACAAGAGAGAGTGTGAGAGTGCTCGTACTCGTCGCTCCCGGCCAAGGCGCTCAGACGCCCGGCTTCCTGACCCCCTGGCTCGACCTCCCCGGCGCCGCCGACCGCGTCGCCGCGTGGTCCGACGCCATCGGACTCGACCTGGCCCACTACGGCACCCAGGCCGACGCCGACGCGATCCGCGACACCGCCGTGGCCCAGCCGCTGCTCGTCGCGGCCGGTCTCCTGTCCGCCTCCGCTCTCGGCGACGTCACGCCGGGCGCCGTCGCGGGGCACAGCGTCGGTGAGATCACCGCGGCCGCGTTCGCGGGTGTGCTCGACGACGACGCCGCGCTGCGGCTCGTGCGCACGCGCGGCCTCGCGATGGCCGAGGCCGCCGCGATCACCGAGACCGGCATGTCGGCGCTGCTGGGCGGCTCCCCCGAGGTCACCGTCCCGCACCTGGAGAAGCTGGGCCTGACCCCGGCGAACGTCAACGGCGCGGGCCAGATCGTGGCCGCCGGCACCCTCGAGGAGCTGGCCGCGCTGGACGCCGACAAGCCCGAGGGCGTGCGCCGCGTGGTGCCGCTGAAGGTGGCCGGCGCGTTCCACACCCGGCACATGGCCCCGGCCGTGGCCACGCTGGAGCAGGCCGCCGCGAAGCTGTCCCCGGCCGACCCCACGGTCCCGTACGTCTCGAACAAGGACGGGCAGACCGTCTCCTCCGGCGCCGAGGTGGTCTCCCGCCTGGTCGGCCAGGTCGCGAACCCGGTCCGCTGGGACCTGTGCATGGAGACGTTCCAGGCGCTCGGCGTCACCGCGCTGATCGAGGTGTGCCCGGGCGGCACCCTCACCGGCATCGCCAAGCGTGCGCTGCCCGGCGTCAAGACCCTCGCCCTGAAGACCCCCGACGACCTCGACGCGGCCCGCGCCCTGATCGCCGAAGCATCCGAAGCAACGGCCTGAGAAGGAGATCCGAGCAGCATGTCGAAGATCAAGCCCAGTCAGGGCGCCCCGTACGCGCGCATCCTCGGTGTCGGTGGCTACCGGCCGACGCGGGTCGTGCCGAACGAGGTGATCCTCGAGAAGATCGACTCCTCCGACGAGTGGATCCGCTCGCGCTCCGGCATCTCCACCCGCCACTGGGCCGGTGACGAGGAGACCGTCGCGATGATGTCCATCGAGGCGTCCGGCAAGGCCATCGCCGACGCGGGCATCGGCCCGGAGCGGATCGGCGCCGTCGTCGTGTCGACCGTCTCGCACTTCGCGCAGACCCCGGCCATCGCCACCGAGATCGCGGACAGGCTGGGCACGCAGAAGGCCGCGGCGTTCGACATCTCCGCCGGCTGCGCGGGCTTCGGCTACGGCCTCACCCTCGCCAAGGGCATGATCGTCGAGGGCAGCGCCGAGTACGTGCTCGTCATCGGCGTGGAGCGGCTCTCCGACCTGACCGACCTGGAGGACCGCGCGACGGCCTTCCTGTTCGGCGACGGCGCCGGCGCCGTGGTCGTCGGCCCGTCCCAGGAGCCCGCGATCGGCCCGACCGTGTGGGGTTCCGAGGGCGACAAGGCCGGCACGATCAAGCAGACCGTGTCGTGGGACAAGTACGCCGTCGGCGACGTCTCGCAGCTGCCCCTGGACTCCGAGGGCAACGTCAAGTTCCCTGCGATCACGCAGGAGGGCCAAGCGGTGTTCCGCTGGGCCGTGTTCGAGATGGCGAAGGTCGCCCAGCAGGCGCTGGACGCGGCCGGGATCAGCCCGGACGACCTGGATGTCTTCATTCCCCACCAGGCCAACGAGCGGATCATCGACTCGATGGTGAAGACTCTCAAACTGCCGGAGCACGTCACGGTCGCCCGCGACGTACGCACCACCGGCAACACCTCGGCCGCCTCGATCCCGCTCGCGATGGAGCGGCTCCTGGCGACCGGCGAAGCGAAGAGCGGCGACACCGCGCTCGTCATCGGCTTCGGGGCGGGTCTCGTTTACGCCGCCACGGTCGTTACCCTCCCCTAGGCATCCCGTACGGATCACTCGATCCGTGCAGATACCGCCACACCTCTGGAAACACACCGAAGGAGCGCCACAATGGCCGCCACCGAGAAGGAGATCGTCGACGGTCTCGCTGAGATCGTCAACGAGATCGCCGGCATCCCCACCGAGGACGTCCAGCTGGACAAGTCCTTCACCGACGACCTGGACGTCGACTCGCTGTCCATGGTCGAGGTCGTCGTCGCCGCCGAAGAGCGCTTCGACGTCAAGATCCCCGACGACGACGTCAAGAACCTGAAGACCGTCGGCGACGCCACGAAGTACATCCTCGACCACCAGGCCTGAGCCACCAGCTCGACCTGACCGGTCAGTCGCTCCGCCACCCGGCGGTGGCGCCGCTGAATCCCTCGCATCCGTTGGAGAAAGAATCCCTGTGAGCCCGACCAATCGCACCGTGGTCGTCACCGGTATCGGCGCAACCACACCGCTGGGTGGCGACGCGACATCCACCTGGGAGGGCCTGATCGCCGGACGTTCCGGCGTCAAGCCCCTCGACCAGGAGTGGGCCGCCGAGCAGGCGGTCCGTATCGCGGCGCCGGCCGCCGTGGACCCGAGCGAGGTCATTCCTCGCCCGCAGGCCCGCAAGCTGGACCGCTCCGCGCAGTTCGCGCTGATCGCCGCCAAGGAGGCGTGGGCCGACGCCGGTTTCACCGCCAAGGCCGGCGAGGACGAGAGCGTCGACCCCGACCGGCTCGGCACCGTCATCGCCTCCGGCATCGGCGGTGTCACCACGCTGCTCGACCAGTACGACGTGCTGAAGGAGAAGGGCGTACGCCGCGTCTCCCCGCACACCGTGCCGATGCTGATGCCGAACGGCCCGTCGGCCAACGTGGGCCTGCTCGTGGGCGCCCGGGCCGGTGTGCACACGCCGGTCTCCGCCTGCGCGTCGGGCGCCGAGGCGATCGGCTACGGCATCGAGATGATCCGCACCGGCCGCGCCGACGTCGTCGTCTGCGGTGGCACCGAGGCGGCCATCCACCCGCTGCCCATCGCCGCGTTCGGCAACATGATGGCGATGTCCAAGAACAACGACGACCCGCAGGGTGCCTCGCGCCCCTACGACACCGCCCGGGACGGCTTCGTCCTCGGTGAGGGTGCCGGCGTCATCGTCCTGGAGTCCGCCGAGCACGCCGCCAAGCGCGGCGCCCGCGTCTACGCGGAGGCCGTCGGCCAGGGCATCTCCGCCGACAGCCACGACATCGTGCAGCCGGAGCCGGAGGGCCGCGGTATCGCGCACGCCCTGCAGAACCTGCTGGACAACACCGACCTGGATCCGGCCGAGATCGTGCACGTGAACGCGCACGCGACGTCGACGCCCGCCGGTGACGTGGCCGAGCTGAAGGCGCTGCGCAAGGTCTTCGGCGACGACGCCGACCACTTCGCGGTGTCCGCCACCAAGTCCATGACCGGGCATCTGCTCGGTGGTGCCGGTGGTGTCGAGACCGTGGCGTCGGTGCTGGCGCTGTACAACCGCCTCGCTCCGCCGACCATCAACGTGGAGAACCTCGACCCCGAGGCCGAGGCCGCCGCCGACGTCGTGCGCGGTGAGGCCCGGAAGCTGCCGGTCGAGGGACGGATCGCCGCGCTGAACGACTCGTTCGGGTTCGGGGGGCACAACGTGGTGTTGGCCTTCCGCACGATCTGACGCTCCGCTGAACCGGAAGTGGGCCCGCCCGGGGAGTTCCGGGCGGGCCCACTTTTTTGCGCCTCAGGGGGTGCCTCAGCCTGTTGTGTCGCGGGTGCGGGTCTCGTCGTGGCTGGTCGCGCAGTTCCCCGCGCCCCTGAGAGGCACACTCCGTGTGCCCCCAGGGGAAGGCGCGCGCAGCGCAGCCTTCAGGGGCGCGGGGAACTGCGCGAGACGTCCCACCGGGCCGCGGGCGACAGCGCACCGGAACGGGTCAGACCACCTGGTGCAGCCATCTCACCGGGGCGCCCTCGCCCGCGTAGCGGAAGGGCTCCAGTTCGTCGTCCCAGGGCTTGCCCAGGAGTTTGGCGAGTTCTGATTCGAGGTGGGCCTCGCCGGCCTGTGAGCGGGCCACGGCGGCGCGCAGGCGGTCCTCCGGGACGAGGATGTCGCCGTGGATGCCGGTGACGGCGTGGAAGATGCCGAGTTCGGGGGTGGCGCTGTAGCGCTCGCCCTCGGCGGCCGCGCAGGGCTCGGCCGTCACCTCGAAGCGCAGCAGCTGCCAGCCGCGCAGCGCGGACGCCAGCTTGGCGGCGGTGCCGGCCTCGCCGCGCCAGGAGAACTCCGATCTCCAGGTGCCCGGCGCCGCGGGCTGCCGGATCCAGTCGAGGCTGACGCGCGCGCCGAGAACGCCCGCGACCGCCCATTCGACGTGCGGGCACAGCGCGCGCGGTGCGGAGTGCACGTACAGAACTCCACGTGTCGTCACCGGGACCTCCAGTGTGGGTCGAGGTTCGCCTTCCCCAGCGGCCTCGCGCCCCTGCCGAGCCTTCTTCCCTCACCGCCCGGACCGTGAAGGTCCAGACAAAAAGGGACACATCTGACGTGTTGTAATTTAGCGGAACCGGTACAGCGGAGTCCCACCGGGTCGACCGGGGACCCCGTGGCGAGGCTATCGCGCAGCGGTGCAAGGAGTGTGACGTACTGTCGGTCCGGGGGCACGCAAACGCCGACCTTTCACCCGGCGGGACGCACCGTTCAGTCATGGAGGGCCACGGGATGCGAAAGCCACGCCATCGGTCGACCGCCGTTCGGGCGGCGATCACCACCGTGACGGCCGTCGCGCTGGGTGCCGTGGGGCTCACCGCCTGCGACGGTTCGGGGGGCGACTCCCCCGGTGCCGGGGGTTCCGTCTCCGCGACGAAGCCGTCGCCGAAGCCCACTCCGACGTGGGACACCAGTCCGCGTTCGGTCGCCGCCGTGGGCGATTCGATCACCCGGGGCTTCGACGCGTGCGGGGTGCTGTCCGACTGCCCCGAGGTGTCCTGGGCGACCGGCACGGACCAGGACGTCGACAGCCTCGCCGTCCGGCTGCTCGGCAGCGGCGGCGCCGCGAAGCACAGTTGGAACCACGCGCGCACCGGGGCGCGGATGGCGGACCTGCCGGGGCAGATGGCGCGGGCCGCCGCCGAGCGGCCCGAGCTGGTGACGGTGATGGCCGGGGCCAATGACGCGTGCCGGGACAGCGCCGACGACATGACCTCGGTGGCCGCGTTCCGGTCCGACTTCAGCGACGCCCTGCGGCAGTTGCGGCGGACGGTGCCCAAGGCGCAGGTGTACGTGATGAGCATTCCGGATCTGAAGCGGCTGTGGTCCGAGGGCCGGCAGAATCCGCTGGGCAAGCAGGTGTGGAAGCTGGGCATCTGCTCGTCGATGCTGGCCGATCCCGACGCGGTGGACGCCGCGGCGACCGCCCGGCGCGGTGCGGTGCAGCAGCGCGTGGAGGAGTACAACAAGGTGCTCAAGGACGTGTGCGCACAGGACAAGCGGTGCCGCTACGACGGCGGCGCGGTCTTCGGCTTCCGGTTCGGGGAGCGGCAGTTGAGCCACTGGGACTGGTTCCATCCGAGTGTGGACGGGCAGGCCAGGCTCGCGGAGATCGCGTATCGCGGAGTGACCGCCAAGGAGCCTGTCGGCTGAGGGGCCGGGGCGCGGGCGTAGGGTCTCGATCATGCGCAGTGAACTCTTCGGCACCCTGGCCGACGGCAGCGACGACAGCGGCCCGATCGACGTCCACCGGTGGGTCCTGGAACGGGACGGGGTGCGGGTACGCGTCCTGACGTACGGGGGCATCGTGCAGTCGGTGGAGGTGCCCGACCGGGCGGGCGGTATCGCCGACATCGTGCTCGGTTTTCCGGACCTCGCCGGGTATCTGGCCCACCCGGAGCCCTACTTGGGCGCGACGGTCGGCCGGTACGCGAACCGGATCGCGGACGGCCGCTTCACCCTGGACGGGCAGGAGTACCGGCTGGCCGCGAACAACGCGCCGAACGCGCTGCACGGCGGCGAGCGCGGCTTCGACAAGCGGGTGTGGGCGGCCGAGCCCGCGGGTGAGCACGGGGTGCGGCTCAGCCGGGTGTCGCCGGACGGCGAAGAGGGCTATCCGGGGCGGCTCGACGTCTCGGTGACGTACGCGCTCGAAGCGGGCGGCTCGCTGCGGATCTCGTACGAGGCGGTCACCGACGCGGCGACGCCGGTGAACCTCACCAATCACACGTACTGGAATCTGGGCGGGCCCGGCGCGGGGAGCGCGGCGGGCGGGCACGAGGTGCGGATCGACGCCGGGAAGGTGACCGTCGCCGACGACACGCTGATCCCGACCGGGGAGCTGCGGCCGGTGGACGGCACGCCGTTCGACCTGCGGGAGGGCCGGAAGGCCGGTCCCGGGTTCGACCACAACTACGTACTCGACAAGGGCGTCGGGGAGACGGCCGTCGAGGTCGCCGAGGTGTACGACCCGGCGTCCGGGCGGGTGCTGAGCGTGGCCACGACCGAGCCGGGGCTGCAGTTCTACACGGCCGATCACTTCGACGCGTCGCTGCCGTTCGCGCCCGGCGACGGGATCGCGCTGGAGACGCAGCACTTCCCCGATTCACCGAACCGGCCGGATTTCCCGTCCACCGTGCTGCGGCCGGGCGATGTGTACCGGTCGGAGACGGTGTACGGGTTCGGGACCCGGTAGGAGGTTCCGGGAAGGGGCGGCGGGGTCAGGTGCCGCCGCCCCTGATCAGAGGGACCGATCGTCAGGCGGCGATCGTCTCGTGGAGGCGGGCGTCGGTGAGGGAACGGCCCGCCGTCAGGACGTACGCGCCCGCCCGGTGGGTCCACGCGCCCGCGGTCTCGTCCCAGCTCTCGAAGGCGCGGCGCGGGATGTCGATCACCGCTTCGACGGTCTCTCCGGGGCCCGCGGTGACCGTCGCGAAGCCGGCCAGCCAGCGGGCCGGGCGGTCGGTGTCGGCCTGGGACGGCGCGGGGGCCAGATAGAGCTGGACGACCTCGCGGCCGGCGCGCTCCCCCGTGTTGCGGACCCGGACCGTGACCGTGGTGCCGGCCGCGTCCTCGGCGCCGTTGACGTCGATCGACTCGTAGCTCCAGTCGGTGTAGCCGAGGCCGTGGCCGAAGGGGTAGGCGGGGGTGGCGCCGGCCCGGTCCCAGGCGCGATAGCCGATGAACACGCCCTCGGTGTAGGCGAGTTCGCCGTCGGCCGGGGTGGTCCTGGTGACGGGGGCGTCGGCGAGCGCGCCCCAGGTGGTGGGCAGCCGGCCGCCGGGCTCCTCCGCGCCGGTGAGCACGTCGGCGAGGGCGGCGCCGCCCTCCTGGCCGGGGAACCAGCTCAGGAGTACGGCGGCCACGTCGTCGCGCCACGGGAGTTCCACCGGGGAGCCGGAGTTGACGACCACGACCGTGTTCGGATTGGCGGCCGCGACGGCGCGCACCAGGTCGTCCTGGCGGCCGGGCAGCCGCAGGTCGGTGCGGTCGAAGCCCTCCGACTCGACCCGCTCGGTCGTCGCCACCACGACCACCGCCGCCTCGGCGTCGCGCGCCGCCTCGACGGCCTCGGCGATCAGGGCGTCGGCGTCGCGGCGCGGGCCGAGGTGGACGAGGCTGAACAGCACGGCGGGCAGCGGCAGCGCGAAGGACTTGTCGAGCGGATGGAGCAGGGAGACCTCGACCGGGCGGCCCTCGGTGAGCGTGACCCTGCCGCGCTCCTGCGGGGCGCCGAAAACCGCCTCGAAGGGATCGGACTCGGCGCCCATCGCCTGCACGCCGTCGTAGAGGACGGTGCCGTCGACGGTGAGGGTGAACGCGCCGAGGCCCCGGGTGCCGAAGGCGTGGTCGCCGCTCTCGCGCGGGGTGAAGGTGCCCGTGATCTCGATGCTGTGCAGGGCTTCGTGGGTGACGCCCGCGGGCAGGTCGTCGCCGAGCCACTGGAGCTGACCGTTGGGCAGGGTGCCCTCGCCGAGGACGGTGCCGTCGGCGTCGCGGCAGACCGCGCGCAGCTCGAACCCCTTGTCGGCGGGGGTGAGTTCGTCGCTCGGGTCGGCGCCGACGGCGTACGAGAGCGAGGGGAACGCGGCGCCGAGGCCGTCGAGCGGGGAGGTGATGTGCGCCGGGAAGACGGTGGCGGAGCCGCCGCCGAGGACGCGGGCGTCGCGGGCGGCGGCGCCGATCAGGGCGATCCGGGCGTCCGGGCGCAGCGGCAGGGCGCCGGAGTTGCGGACGAGGACGAAGGCGCGGCGGGCGATCTCGCGGGCCAGCGCCTCCCCGTCGATCTCGGCCGGGGGGTCGGTGACGACGGGGTCGGCGCCGTCGAGGATGCCGACGCGGGCGGCGAGGCGCAGGACGCGGCGGACGGCGTCGTCGACCTCGGACTCGTCGGCCTCGCCCGCGCGGACGGCCGCCGCGAGCGCCGGGCCGTAGACGGTCTGCGGGCCCGGCATGGCGACGTCGAGGCCGCCCTTGAGGGCGCCGGTGGTGGAGCGGGCGGCCAGCCAGTCGGAGACGTTGAAGCCGTCGAATCCCCACTCGCCGCGCAGCACCTCGTTCACGAGGTAGCGGTGTTCGGTCATCGTCGTGCCGTCGACCTGGTTGTAGGCGGTCATGATGCCCCACGGGTGGGCGTTCGCGACGATCGCCTCGAAGGGGGCCAGGTACAGCTCGCGCAGGGCGCGCTCGCCGACCAGGTTGTTCACGGTGAAGCGGTCGGTCTCCGCGTCGTTGGCGACGAAGTGCTTGACGGTGGTGCCGACGCCGCCGGACTGCACGCCCTGTACGTAGCCGGTGCCGATCGCGCCGGTCAGGTACGGGTCCTCGCTGTACGCCTCGAAGTGGCGGCCGCCGAGCGGTGAGCGGTGCAGGTTCACGGTGGGGGCGAGCAGGACGTGGACGCCCTTGCGGCGGGCCTCCTGGGCGAGCAGGGCGCCGGCCCGGCGGGCCAGCGCGGGGTCCCAGGTGGCGGCGAGCGCGGTCGGGGACGGCAGGGCGATCGACGGGTCGTCGGCGCTCCAGCGGGTGCCGCGCACGCCGATCGGGCCGTCGGACATGACCAGGGACTTCAGCCCGATCTCCGGGACCGGGGGCAGCGACCACATGTCGCGGCCGCCGAGCAGCCGGGTCTTGCCGTCGAGGTCCATCTTGCCGAGTGCGGCCTCCACGGCCGCCTCGCGGGCTCGCGCCCGCTCGTCGCCGTCCACGTGCTGCTGCGCCATGCCGGCACCTCCTCGTCGAGGTTCATCAAGTCTGGGCACCTCCATCCTGCACCCGTTACCTGTAGAGCAGTAGGTTTTGTTATCTGCCCGTTATATTCAGTCGGCGGGGGCGCCCCGGTCATGTCGTACGGTGACGGCATGAGCGGCACCAGAAGCGCCCGGAGCGGTGAGCGGCGGGCGAAGATCCTGCGCGCCACGCTCGAAGTGATCGCCGAGCGCGGGTACCGGGGCGCGAGCCTCGCGGCCGTCGCCGAGCGCGTGGGCCTGACCCAGCAGGGGCTGCTGCACCACTTCCCGACGAAGGAGGCGCTGCTCGTCGCCGTCCTGGAGGAGCGGGACCAGTGGGACGCGGTGCCGGACAGCCAGTGGCGGCTCGATCTGCTGGGCTCGCTGGTGGAGTACAACGCGATGCGGCCCGGCATCGTGCAGACCTTCTCGGCGCTGCTCGGGGAGTCGGTGACCGACGGGCATCCGGCGCGGGAGTTCTTCACCGAGCGCTATGCCGGGGTGCGGGGCGCGATGGCGCAGGTGCTGCGTGCCGAGTACGGGGAGCGGCTGCCGGGCGGGCTCACACCGGAGCGGGCCGCTCCGCTGCTGGTCGCGGTGATGGACGGGCTGCAGTACCAGTGGCTGCTCGACCCGGAGTCGGTGGACATGCCGGGCGCGTTCCGGGACTTCCTGGAACTGCTGGGCGCCGAAGGGTAGTCACTGGTCCCAGGCCGCCGCGAGCGCCTTGCTCACCAGGCAGAGGGCGGCGAAGACTCCCGCCCAGACGTACGCGCCCATCAGCGCCAGGGCGGCCACTCCCGCGCCGAACCAGATCACCTCGAAGGCGACGCGGGTCGCTCCGCGGGTTTTCCAGGTCGCTTTCGGGGAGCCGAAGAGGACCCAGGCCGTGATCATCACGGCGAGGCCGGCGAAGCCGAGCAGCAGGGAGAGCGGGGTCGGTACGTCGCGGGTGAAGCCGTAGGCGGCGACGGCGCCGAGGGCGATCAGTTCGATGGCGAAGAGGATGCCGAGGTTGGCCGTCTTCACCAGGCCGTTCCCTGCGGGGCCTCGTCCGCCTGGTTGCCGTCCGGGGCCGTCTGCGGGTGCGTCGTGGCCGGCCGCGCCCCCGGCTGCGCTTCCCCTGAGGGAGCTTCCAGGTCCCGGACCATCAAGGTCGCCCCCGCCACCGCGCCCGGCATCAGGAAGACCGCCACGAACGGCACCAGGAACGCCACCGCGAGCGGGGCGCCGAAGCCCCACGCGAGGCCCTTGCGGGAGCGCAACAGGGCGAGCCGGTCGCGGAGTTGGACCTCGCGGCGCTGGAGGGCCACCGCCGTCAGCTCCTCCGTGAGGAAGAAGCCGGTGACGAAGAAGCCGATGACCGGGACGACGGTCTGGCCGACGAAGGGGAGGAAGCCGCACGCGAAGAGCAGCACGCCCCACAGGGCCGCGCGGACCAGGATGCGGAGGCTGTCGCGGGCGGAGATCCACAGGTCCCGCCAGAGCGGGAGGCCCGACTCGGGGGCCGTGCCGTCGCCCTCGCTCCGGTCGACCTCCTCGGAGAGGGACTCATAGAAGGGCTGGCCGACCAGCAGGGTCACGGCGGTGAAGGTGAGGACCGCGAGCAGCAGGCCCAGGGCGAAGAGGACCACCGTCAGGAAGCCGCGGAACAGGCCCTGCCACGGGGACGACCAGTCGTCGGCGAACGGCGTCGCCCAGGAGATGAGGTCGTCGCCCCAGACGGCCAGGCAGACCAGGGCCGCGACGTACAGCACGAGCGTGATCAGACCGGGCAGCAGGCCCCATCCGTACTGCTTGCCGTGCCGGGCAACCCAGCGCTGCCCCTTCATCAAGTAGCCGAAGCCCGCCCCGAGATCACGCATGGCGCAAACCTTACGGGACGGGCCACAGGCCGTGGACGGTCAGGACGAGAGCGTGACCGTGATGTTGCCGCGGGTCGCCTTGGAGTACGGGCAGACCTGGTGGGCCTTCTCGACCAGGGACTTGGCGGTGGCCGCGTCCACGTTCGGGATCGAGGCGGCGATCTCGACGATCAGGCCGAAGCCGTCGTCGTTCTTGCCGATGCCGACCTTCGCGGTGACGGTCGAGCCGGTGATGTCGGCGCTCTCCTGGCGGGCGACGACGGCCAGGGCACCCTGGAAGCAGGCGCTGTAACCGGCCGCGAAGAGCTGCTCGGGGTTGGTGCCGTTGCCCGAACCGCCCTGCTCCTTCGGCGGGTTGACGACGACGTCCAGCTTGCCGTCGTCGGTGGAGACCCGGCCGTCGCGGCCGTTCTCGGCGGTGGCTACGGCGGTGTAGACGACGTCGGACTGCGTGATGGCCATGACCGGCTCCCTCGTTCGCGCGTTCACTGTTTTTCGTTAGGCGGAACGAGGTTACCGAATCATGGAACTACTGGAAGTGACCGGGGTCACTTGCGGCAGGTCAGAGCTTCACGACCATCTTTCCGGTGTTGTCGCCGCGCAGAACGCCGAGGAAGGCCTCCAGGTTGTTCTCGATGCCGTCGACGAACGTCTCGCGGTACTTCAGCTCGCCGGAGCGGACCCAGGCGCCGACCTCCTGGACGAACTGCGGCTGGAGGTCGTAGTGGTCGCCGACGAGGAAGCCCTCGATGCGGCCGCGGGTCTGGATCAGGCGCGCGAGGTTGCGCGGGCCGGGGGCCGGCTCGGTGTTGTTGTAGACCGAGATGGCGCCGCAGATGGCGATGCGGCCGTCGCGGTTGAGGCGGCCGATGGCGGCCTCCAGGTGGTCGCCGCCGACGTTGTCGAAGTAGGCGTCGACGCCGTCGGGCGCGGCCTCCTTGAGCAGCGTGTGGACGTCGCCCGACTTGTAGTTGAAGGCCGCGTCGAAGCCGTACTCCTCCAGGAGCAGCTTCACCTTCTCGTCGGAGCCCGCCGAGCCGATGACGCGCGAGGCGCCCTTGAGCTTGGCGATCTGGCCGACCTGGCCGCCGACCGCGCCGGCCGCGCCGGAGACGAAGACGCTGTCGCCCTCCTTGAAGGACAGGGTGCGCAGCAGGCCCGCGTACGCGGTGAGGCCGGTCATGCCCAGCACACCGAGGTACGTGGAGAGCGGCGCGGCCTCGGGGTCGACCTTCACGGCCTGCTTGGCGTCGAACGTCGCGTACTCGCGCCAGCCGAAGAAGTGCAGGACGTGGTCGCCGACCGCGACACCCTCGTCGTTCGAGGCGATGACGACGCCGACCGCGCCGCCCTGCATGGCCTTGCCCAGCTCGTAGGGGGCGACGTACGACTTCGCGGCGGACATCCGGCCGCGCATGTACGGGTCGACGGAGACATAGAGGTTCTTGACCAGGACCTGGCCTGCGCCCGGCTCGGTGACCGGGGCCTCGCGCAGCTCGAAGTCCTCGGGCTTCGGCCAGCCGACCGGACGGCTGAGGAGGACCCACTCGCGACCGGTGGCGGGGATCTGGGGGGTGTCGGCGGACATGCGCTGATCCTTCGGCTAGGGGGCGACTCGATCAGGAACTGCGTCGAAAACTATTTCAGTACCTGAAACAACCATGCGTCTGAATATTTCACTATGTCAAGTAAATGGGTATCCTGGAGCCCATGACCGCCCCTGTTTCCCGCCGTATGGACCCGCTCACGATCGAAGTGGTCGAGCTGATCGGGGGCGTCGTCGCGCGCTACCACCAGGAGTACGAGGAGGCCGCGGCCCGGCACCGGCTGACCGGGGCGCAGGCACGGGTGCTCAGTCTGCTCACGCTCGAACCTCTGCCGATGCGGCAGATCGCGCAGCGCCTGAAGTGCGAGCCGTCGAACATCACGGGGATCGTGGACCGGCTGGAGGCGCACGGGCTCGTGGAGCGGCAGCCGTCGCCCGGGGACCGGCGGGTGAAGGTGGCCGCGCCGACGGCGGAGGGCCGCGAGGTGGCGCGAGGCCTGCGGGACTCCCTGGACTTCGCGCGGGAGCCGCTGGCCGAGCTGTCGCGCGAGGAGCGTACGGCGCTCAGGGACATGCTGCGCAGGATGCTCGGGACCGACTGACCCCACAGCCCCACCCGCACCTCAGTCCCTCAGGTGCACCACCACAGGAAGCGGTCGCAGGTCTCCGACGGGCTCGGCTCGGCCGTCGGCTCCGTGGCCGTGGGGCGGGGCGATGAGGTCGTGGGGCGGGACGACGTGGCCGGCGGACCGTCCGGCGAACCGCCCGCCGTGGAGCCCGGGTCGACCGGCACGGCCGATCCGGCGCCCGTCGATCCGGTCCCCTCCGACGTGTCCGGCGACGCGGAGGCCGAGGCGGAGACGGACGGGGAGGCCGACGCGGAGGCGCGCGGCGAGGAGCGGGACACGGGCGGGGTCTGCGCCGTGGCCGCGCCGTCCGCACCGGGCGAGGCCGTCCCGTCGGCGCTCGCGTCCACCGCGTCGCCGGATATGTCCGGCGCCGCCCGGGCGCCGCCCTCCCCCGGGGACTCCGTGCCGAGTTCGACCACACCGACACCACCGGCCACGAGCGCCACACCCGCGACGGCGAGCAGGACGCGCCGCCGGGGCGACTTCCTGCGGGCGCGCCGGCGTCGGCCGGGACGGCGCACGCTCGGCTCGTCCTCGTACCCCGCGCCGTCCGGATCCACCGCCTCCTGTTCGGCGACCGTCTCGGCGTAGGCGCGCACGGCGTCGGCGGGGGTGCCGCAACCGGGGCAGATGAGGGCGCCGTTGAGGTGCCTGTGGCACGGGTGGCAGTAGTCCATGGTGCAGTGAGGCTAGAGGCGCAAGAGTGACGGAAGATGCTGGCGCTGTGAAGCTCCTGTGTGGAACACGGGGTTCCCCTTCACCTCTCACCGGCCACTGTTCCGTGCAGACCCATTGACACCTCCGCAGAGCCGTCCTTACTGTCACGCCAGCATTTCGAACGAGTGACGAAATATCGAACGGCTCAGGGGGCAACTGCCTTGCGCATCACGGGAATCAGCACACACGTAGTCGGTACTCCGTGGCGGAATCTCACCTACGTCCAGGTGCACACCGACGAGGGGATCACGGGCGTCGGCGAGACCCGGATGCTGGGCCACACCGACGCGCTCATCGGGTATCTGAACGAGGCGAAGGCCAACCACATTCTCGGCTCCGACCCGTTCGCCGTCGAGGACCTGGTCAAGCGGATGAAGTACGGCGACTACGGACGGGCGGGCGAGATCGTCATGTCCGGCATCGCCGTCATCGAGATGGCCTGCTGGGACATCAAGGGCAAGGCGCTGGGCGTGCCGGTCTGGCAGCTGCTCGGCGGCAAGGTGACCGACAGGGTCAAGGCGTACGCGAACGGCTGGTACACCACCGAGCGGACCCCGGAGGCGTACCACAAGGCCGCGCAGGCGGTGATGGAGCGCGGGTACAAGGCGCTGAAGATCGACCCGTTCGGCACCGGGCACTTCGAGCTGGACCACGAGCAGTCGCTGTACGCCGTCTCGCTGATCGAGGCCGTGCGCGACGCGATCGGCCCGGACGCCGAGCTGATGCTGGAGATGCACGGGCGGTTCTCGCCGGCCACCGCGATCCGCCTCGCCCGCGACCTCGCGCCGTTCAAGCCCGCGTGGCTGGAGGAGCCGGTGCCGCCGGAGAACCTCAAGGCGCTGGAGAAGGTCGCCGCGAAGGTCGACATGCCGGTCGCGACCGGTGAGCGGATCCACGACCGGATCGAGTTCCGCGAGCTGTTCGAGAGCCAGGCCGTGGACATCATCCAGCCCGACGTCGGCCACCTCGGCGGCATCTGGGAGACCCGGAAGCTGGCCGCGACCGCCGAGACGCACTACATGCTGGTCGCGCCGCACAACGTCGGCGGGCCCGTGCTGACGGCGGCCTCCCTCCAAGTCGGCTTCACCTCGCCGAACTTCAAGATCCTGGAGCACTTCAACGACTTCGCCGACGCCGACATCAAGAAGGTCGTCAAGGGCGCGCCGCAGGTCGTGGACGGCTACTTCGAGCTGTCGCACGAGCCCGGTCTCGGTGTCGAGCTGGACGTCGACGCCGCCGCCGAGTTCCCGCAGCAGCAGGCCCGGTTCGACCTGTGGGCCGAGGGCTGGGAGAAGCGCGACCCGAAGGGCGGCGGCCAGTGAGCTCCGCCGTCGTCGTCGAGGCGCCGGGCGCGCACCGGGTCGTCGCGCACGAGCCCGCCGCGCCCGGACCCGGCGAGGCGCTGGTCCGCGTGCACGCGGTCGGGATCTGCGGCTCCGACCGCGAGCTCTACCAGGGCAACCGGCCCGAGGGATACGTGCGCTACCCGCTGACTCCGGGCCACGAGTGGTCCGGCGTCGTGGACACCGTGGGCGCCGGGGTGCCCGATTCGCTGGTGGGCCGCAAGGTCGTCGGCGAGGGATTCCGGAACTGTCAGGTGTGCGAGCGCTGCCACGCCGGTGAGACGACGCTGTGCACCGCAGGGTACGAGGAGACAGGGTTCACGCAGCCGGGGGCGATGGCGGCGACGCTCGTGCTGCCCGCGCGGCTGCTGCACGTCCTGCCCGACGACGCCGACCTGACCGCCGCGGCGCTCCTCGAGCCGGCCGCCTGCGTCGCCGCCGCCGCGCTCAAGGCCCGGGCCCTGGCCGGTGAGCGGATGGCCGTCGTCGGGACCGGGACGCTCGGGATGCTCGCCGTGCAGTTCCTCGCGGCGCACTCCCCCGCCGAGCTGCTGGTGGTCGGCACCCGCGACGACCGGGCCGCGCTGTCGCGGCGGTTCGGGGCCACCGACTTCCGGCTGCGCGACGCGCCGCTCCCGGACGACATCGACGTCGTGATCGAGACCGCCGGGTCCGCGTCGGCCGCGAGGACCGCGGCGTCGCTGCTGCGGCGCGGCGGGCGGCTGGTCCTCACCGGGCTGCCGCCCGCCGGGGCCGACGGGCTGGACCCGACCGATCTCGTCGTGCGCCAGCTGGAGGTGCAGACCGTGTTCGGGGCCGCGCCGGACGCGTGGGCGCACGCCGTGCGGGCGTTCGGGGCGGGGCTGCTCGATCCGTCGCCGCTCGTCACGCACGAGTTGCCGCTGGAACGCTTCGCTGAGGCCATCGAGCTGGTGGGGGCCGGGGATCCGAAGGTGGGGAAGGTTTTGCTGCGGCCTTAGTTGTCAGGGCTTCGCCCCTCGATCCCTCTCGCCGTAGAGGTGCGGGTGCGCGGTCGGCCGACTGTCTCGTCGTGGCTGGTCGCGCAGTTCCCCGCGCCCCCTGGCTGCACCGTCGACCGATCCGCGTTCGATATCTCGAACCATGATGAACGTAAAGGAACCCGCGTGACCACCACCCCCCGCCGACCCGGCGAACCCGCCCTCTCCGCGCTCGGGCTGAGCGCGCCCGAACACGATCCGGCGGACGCCTCCCCGCACACGTTCCCCGACGGGGGGACCTGGCGCGTGGAGATTCCGTCCGTCGAGGGGCCCGAGGCCGTCGGGGTCGTCCTCAAGGAAGCGTCGCGGCTCGACGTGCCGATCCACCGGATCAGCCAGGGCAGCGGCATCTGGATGCTGCGCGACGCCGAGATCCTGGAGATGGCCGAGGCGACCGCCGAACGCGACATCGAGCTGTGCCTGTTCACCGGGCCGCGCGGCACCTGGGACACCGGCGCCTCCGTGCGCACCGACTCCGGCGGCGCGGGGCTGCGCGCCCGCGGTCACGACGCCGTCGCCGGGTGCGTCGAGGACGCCGTCCGGGCCACCGAGCTGGGCGTCAAGTGCCTGCTCGTCGCCGACGAGGGCGTGCTGTGGACGCTGCACCGGGCGCGCGCCCAAGGGATCATCCCGGCCGACACCACCCTCAAGGTGTCCGCGCTCGTCGGGCCCGTGAACCCGGCCTCGTACGCCGTGTACGAGCGGCTCGGCGCCGACTCGCTGAACGTGCCGTCCGATCTGACGCTCGCCCACCTCACCGAGATCCGCCGGGTGTCGGCCGCCCCGATGGACATGTATGTGGAGGCTCCGGACGACCTCGGCGGCTATGTCCGCATGTACGAGATCGCCGAACTGGTGCGCCGCGGCGCGCCGTTGTACCTGAAGTTCGGTCTCGCCAAGGCGCCCTCGATCTATCCGTACGGCGCCCAGTTGCGCGACGTCACCCTCGACACGGCCCGCGAGCGGGTGCGCCGGGGACGGCTCGCGCTCGACCTGCTCGCCCGGCACGGGGCCGGCGGCGGCATGTCCCCGCTCGGCTCGCGGCTGCCCGGCGACCTCGAGCGGTTCGACACCAGTCAATAACGTTCCGGAAACACAACTTCACAGCACACAACACAGCCGCGCACAATCCGACACACCTCCTCGGTCAACCACCCCTCCGCGTAGGCCACTTCGCCGCACCGCCGACCGAGCTCGCACCCACACATCAAGGATGATGACCATGCGAAACCGCCGAGCCGCACTCAGCGCGATAGCCGCGAGCGCCACCCTCGCCCTGACCCTCTCCGCCTGCGGCCAGAACAGCGACGGCGGCAGCAAGGAGGACAAGGGCAGCGCCAAGGGCTCCACCGTCGGCATCGCGATGCCGACCAAGTCCTCCGAGCGCTGGATCGCGGACGGGAACAACGTTGTCAAGTCCCTCAAGGCCAAGGGCTACAAGACCCAGCTGGTCTTCGGCGAGGACGACCCCGACCAGCAGGTATCGCAGATCGAGAACATGATCACGCAGGGCGTCTCGGCGCTGATCATCGCGGCGATCGACAACAAGTCGCTGGGCAACGTCCTCAAGGAGGCGGCCGACGCGGACATCCCCGTGATCGCGTACGACCGGCTGATCCTGGACTCCAAGGACGTCGACTACTACGCGACGTTCGACAACGAGAAGGTCGGCGAGCTCCAGGCCACCTCGCTGGTCGACAAGCTGGGTCTGTCGAACGGCAAGAAGGGCCCGTTCAACCTCGAGCTGTTCGCCGGCTCGAACGACGACAACAACACCAAGTACTTCTTCAACGGCGCGATGACCGTGCTCCAGCCCTACATCGACAAGAAGCAGCTGGTCATCAAGTCCAAGCAGACCAAGCTCAACCAGGTCACGACGCTGCGCTGGGACGGCGCCACCGCGCAGAAGCGCATGGACGACATCCTGACCTCGAAGTACTCGAGCGACCGGGTCGACGCGGTGCTCTCCCCGTACGACGGCATCTCGATCGGCATCATCTCGGCGCTGAAGTCCGACGGCTACGGCTCCAAGTCCAAGCCGCTGCCGGCCGTCTCCGGCCAGGACGCCGAGGTCGCCTCGGTGAAGTCGATCATCGCGGGCGAGCAGTACTCGACGGTCTACAAGGACACGCGCAAGCTCGCCGAGGAAGCCGTGACCATGGTCGACGACGTGCTCAACGACAAGAAGCCCGAGACCAACGACGACAAGACGTACGACAACGGCGCCAAGGTCGTCCCGTCGTTCCTGCTGCAGCCGGTCGCCGTCACCAAGGACAACTACGAGAAGACCCTCGTCGACGGCGGCTACTACACCAAGAAGGACCTGGGCCTGAAGTAGGCCGCCCAGAGACCCAGTTGACCGCCTCCGCACACTAGATGAAGGGCACGACCATGGCGGGACCCGTCCTGGAAATGCGCTCGATCGTCAAGACCTTCCCGGGCGTCAAGGCGCTGTCGGACGTCTCTCTGAGCGTCCGCGCGGGCGAGGTCCACGCCATCTGCGGGGAGAACGGCGCCGGAAAGTCCACCTTGATGAAGGTGCTCTCCGGCGTCCACCCGCACGGAAGTTACGACGGGGAGATCCTCTTCGAGGGTGAGCCCTGTCAGTTCAAGGACATCAACGCCAGCGAGAAGCGCGGCATCGTCATCATCCACCAGGAGCTGGCCCTGGTCCCGTACCTGTCGATCGCCGAGAACATGTTCCTCGGCAACGAGCACGCCTCGCGCGGGCTCATCGACTGGCACGAGACCCTCGGGCACGCCACGCGCCAGCTGCGCCGGGTGGGTCTGGACGAGAACCCCAACACCGCCGTCGCCGACATCGGGGTGGGCAAGCAGCAGCTCGTGGAGATCGCCAAGGCGCTCTCCAAGGAGGTGAAGCTGCTCATCCTCGACGAGCCGACCGCCGCGCTGAACGACGAGGACTCCGACAAACTCCTCGATCTGATCCTGGAGTTGAAGAACCAGGGCATCACCTCGATCATCATCTCCCACAAGCTCAACGAGATCCGCAAGGTCGCCGACTCGGTGACGATCCTGCGGGACGGGCGCACCGTCGAGACGCTGGACGTGAAGGCCGCGGAGACCAGTGAGGACCGGATCATCTCCGGGATGGTCGGCCGCGACCTCGACCACCGATTCCCCGACCGCACCCCGCACCACGCCGAGGCCGGCGCCGCGCCCGCCCTGGAGATCCGCAACTGGAAGGTGCACCACCCCATCGACCGCGAGCGCAAGGTCGTCGACGACGTCTCGCTGCACGTGCGCCGGGGCGAGATCGTCGGCATCGCGGGGCTGATGGGCGCGGGCCGCACCGAGCTGGCGATGAGCGTCTTCGGGCGCACGTACGGCCGGTACACGGGCGGCACGGTCCTCAAGGACGGCGAGGAGATCCGGACCCGGCACGTCTCCGAAGCGGTCGGCCACGGGATCGCGTACGCCACCGAGGACCGCAAGCACTACGGCCTCAACCTCATCGACACCATCCACCGCAACATCTCGCTCGCGGCGCTCGGCAAGGTCGCCAAGCGCGGCATCGTCGACGAGCACGGGGAGCGGCAGGTCGCCGAGGAGTACCGGAAGTCGATGAACATCAAGGCCCCGACGGTCTTCGAACCGGCGGGCAAGCTGTCGGGCGGCAACCAGCAGAAGGTCGTCCTCAGCAAGTGGATCTTCGCGGGCCCGGAGATCCTCATTCTCGACGAGCCGACCCGCGGCATCGACGTGGGCGCCAAGTACGAGATCTACACGGTCATCGACAAGCTGGCCGCCCAGGGCAAGGCCGTGGTCTTCATCTCCTCCGAGCTGCCCGAGCTGCTCGGCATGTGCGACCGCATCTACACGATGGCCGCGGGCCGCCTGACCGGCGAGGTGCCGCGCGCCGAGGCGACGCAGGAATCGCTGATGCGCCTGATGACGAAGGACAAAGAGGTAGCGCGATGAGTACGGACGTCACGAAGACCCCGGCGGCGGCCCCGCCGGGCAAGGGCGGGTCCTCCGACGCGGAGGGCGGTCTTCTCGGCCTGGTCGTGGACGGGCTGCGCCGCAACATGCGCCAGTACGGCATGCTGATCGCGCTGGGGCTGCTCATCGCGGTGTTCGCCGTGTGGACCGACGGCACCCTGATCACCCCGCACAACGTCTCCAACCTGGTCCTGCAGAACTCCTACGTGCTGATCCTCGCGATCGGCATGATGCTGGTGATCATCGCGGGCCACATCGACCTGTCCGTCGGATCGCTGACGGCGTTCGTCGGGTCGACGGCCGCCGTACTGATGGTCAACAACGACGTCTCCTGGCCGATCGCCCTGATCGTGTGCCTGGTGATGGGCGGGGCGGCCGGTTCCCTCCAGGGCTACTTGATCGCGTACGGCGGCATACCGTCGTTCATCGTGACGCTGGCCGGGATGCTGGTGTGGCGCGGACTCACCGAGATCCTGCTCAAGGGGCAGACCCTCGGCCCGTTCCCGTCCAACATCGGCGACCTGGGCAACGGCTTCCTGCCGGAGGTCGGCCCGAACACCAACTACCACAACCTGACGCTGCTGTTCGGCATCCTGCTCGCCGCCTCGGTGGCCTGGCAGGAGGTGCGCGACCGGCGCCGGCAGCGGGAGTTCTCCCTCGACGTGGTGCCCCGCAACCTCTTCATCCTGAAGCTGGTCGCGATCGTCGCGGCGATCGCCGTCGTCACCCTGCTGCTCGCCAGCTACAAGGGTGTGCCGATCGTGCTGCTGATCCTCGGTGTGCTGGTCGTCGGCTACGGCTACCTGATGCGCAACTCCGTCTTCGGACGCCACATCTACGCCATCGGCGGCAATCTGCCGGCGGCCAAGCTGTCCGGCGTCAAGGACAAGCGGGTCACCTTCTACGTCTTCCTGAACATGGGGGTGCTCGCCGCCCTGGCCGGTCTGGTGGTCGCCGCGCGGCTGAACGCGGCCTCGCCCAAGGCGGGGCTCAACTTCGAACTGGAGGCCATCGCGGCGTCGTTCATCGGCGGCGCGTCGATGAGCGGCGGTGTCGGCACCGTGCTCGGCGCCATCATCGGTGGTCTCGTGCTCGGTGTGCTGAACAACGGCATGAACCTGCTGGGCGTCGGCTCCGACTGGCAGTCGGTGATCAAGGGGCTCGCGCTGCTCGCCGCCGTTGGCTTTGACGTCTGGAACAAGCGGCGCGGGGGGCGGTAGCCCTTCTCGCCGTGGGGCCGCGGTCGGTTGTCGGCCTACGCGCCGTCGTGGCTTGTCGCGCAGTTCCCCGCGCCCCTTCGGGGCGCGGGGGCCCACAAATGCACCTTCGTCGAATGGAGAGCCGCTTCATGAGTACGAGCAGACGTGCAGTTCTGGCCGGGGCCGCCGCGGCGGGCCTCGCCGTCGCCGCCCCGGGCACGGCATCCGCGCACAGCCGCAAGGCCCCCACCAAAGAGCTGTTCGGCGCCCTTGCCGACGGCACCAAGATCTACCGCTGGAGTCTGGAGAACGGCGGGACCCGGCTGGGGGTCCTCTCCTACGGCGGGATCGTGCAGTCCCTGGAGATCCCGGACCGCCACGGCCGGTACGCGAACGTCTCCCTGGGCTACGACACCCTCGCGGCCTACGTCGCGGGCACCACCTTCTTCGGCGCGACCATCGGCCGCTACGGAAACCGTATCGCCAAGGGGAAGTTCACCCTCGACGGCACCGCCCACCAGCTGTCGGTGAACGACGGGGCGAACTCGCTGCACGGCGGCGCCAAGGGCTTCAACACCCGGGTGTTCGACGTGGAGGGCTTCACGTCCGGCCCGGACGTCGGCCTGCACCTGTACTACACCTCGGCCGACGGCGAGATGGGCTACCCGGGCACGCTGCGGACCCGGGTCACCTTCACGCTGACGGCGTCCGGCGACTGGCGGATCGACTACCGGGCGACGACCGACCGGGCCACGGTCGTGAACCTGACGAACCACACGTACTACAACCTCGCGGGCGAGGGCAGCGGATCGGTGTACGACCACGAGCTGACGGTCGCCGCCGCCCGCTACACGCCCACCGACGCCGGCCTCATCCCGACCGGCGAGCTCGCGAAGGTCGCGGGCACGCCCTTCGACTTCCGGCGGGCCAAGGCGATCGGCCGGGACATCCGCGCCGGTCACCCCCAGCTGGTCACCGCCAAGGGCTTCGACCACAACTTCGTCCTCGACAAGGGCGTCACGTCCGGGCCGCGGCACATCGCGACGCTGCGCGACCCGGGCTCCGGCCGCACCCTGAGGATCGCCACCGACCAGCCGGGCGTGCAGTTCTACTCCGGCAACTTCCTCGACGGCACCCTCGTCGGCCCGTCCGGGCGCACCTACCGGCAGGGCGACGGCCTGTGCCTGGAGACCCAGCACTTCCCGGACTCGCCGAACCGGCCGTCGTTCCCGTCCACCGTGCTGCGGCCCGGCGAGACCTACCGCACGACGACCGTGCACACGTTCAGCACCACGTGAGCGCCACCTGAGCACCTGCCGTTGAACGCTGCCCCGCCCGTGTCCGTAACTCCACCCGACACGGATACGGGCGGAGGCAGTTGATGAGCGCGAGCGTCGTTTCGCTGTTCCAGGGCAGTACGGCCCACTCCCCTTCCTACGGCCAGCTCACGCGGGCCGGGGCGGCGGCGGGGACCGGCGGGGCCGTCACCGACTTCTGCATCCCCTGCAACCCGTACTTCCCGACGCCCGCGATGCTGGACGCGCTGCGCGGCCGGCTGCACGAGATCCTCACGTACTACCCGAGCGACGCCTCCACGATCACGGCCGAGCTGTGCCAGGTCCTCGGCCTCAACCCGCAGACGGTCGCGATGGGCAACGGCTCCACCGAACTCATCACGTGGATCGACCACTTGCTCGTACG
Source organism: Streptomyces sp. NPDC046716 (assembly GCF_040645755.1). NCBI lineage: Bacteria > Bacillati > Actinomycetota > Actinomycetes > Kitasatosporales > Streptomycetaceae > Streptomyces > Streptomyces sp. NPDC046716. The sequence goes on along the minus strand of NZ_JBEYYU010000010.1, from coordinate 48,627 downwards.
GGAGTCGCTGGCGGTCCCCGTGCCGACGTTCGGCCGCTGGACCGACCAGCCGATGGAGACGGGCAAGCGCGTCGACATGTTCCCGCTGCCGGAGCGCGACGGCTTCGCCCTGGACCCGGGCGCGTACGCGGAGTTCCTGCACGCGCGCGGCTCGCGGGTCGCGGTGGTCTGCAATCCCAACAACCCCGACGGCGGCCTGCTCCCCCGCCGCGCGCTGCTCGCCCTCCTCGACGAACTGCGCCATCTGGACCTGGTCGTCGTCGACGAGTCGTTCCTGGACTTCGCCGACGGCGGGGTCGACGGCGGCTCCCCGAGCATCGTCCACGAGGCGGTGCTGCGGCCCAACGTCATCGTGCTGCGCAGCCTCGGCAAGAACTTCGGGCTGCACGGCATCCGCTTCGGCTACCTCGTCGCGAACCCCGGGCTCGCCGGGCGGGTGCGCGCGGCCCTGCCCAAGTGGAACCTCAACTCCTTCGCGGAGACGGTGGTGTTCATGCTGCGCGAGCACCGCCAGGAGTACGCCGACAGCATCCGGCAGGTGTGCCGCGACCGCCAGGACATGCGCTGGCACCTGTCCCGGCTGCCCGGCCTGACCGTCTATCCGTCGCAGGGCAACTTCCTGTACGTGCGGCTGCCGGACGGCGTCGACGGCACCGTGGTCCGCGACCGCCTCCTGGAGCGGCACGGGGTGCTGGTCCGCGAGTGCGGCAACAAGATCGGCTCGTCCAGTGGCTTCCTGCGCCTCGTGGTGCGCCCCCAGACCGACGTCATGCGCCTGGTGTCCGGTCTGGAGGGCGTGCTCGGCGCGGGGAGAGGAGCCGCCGTGCCCGAGCTGGGCGGAGGGACCGCCTACAGCTCGGGCACGGCGGCGGTGGACCGGATCGTCACGGGGTTCCCCGGGTGAGCCCGGCCGGCCGCGTCAGGGGTTGTGCCAGGCCGCCGGGTCCTCGGCCAGCTGCCGCACCGGGTCGGGGAGCCGGTCGTGGGCGAGGTCGTCGAGGGTGACGCCTTCGAGGATCTTGCGGACGTTGGCCCGCAGCGCCACCCACAGCGGGAGCAGCGGTTCGGCGGCGCCGCTGTAGGCGAGGGCGCTGGGCCGCTCGCCGCGCACCGAGACGATGGGGCCCTCGACGGCGCGCACGACATCGGCGACGGTGATCTCGTCGGCGGCGCGGGCCAGCAGATAGCCGCCGTTGCCGCCGCGCCGGCTGAGCACGATGCCGCCGCGCCGCAGATCGCTGAGGATGCCCTCCAGGAACTTGTGCGGGATGTCCTGGGCGGCGGCGACGGCCTCCGCCTTGACCGGTTCTGCGCCGCCGCGGACGGCCAGCTCCAGGCTCGCGCGCACGGCATAGTCGGCTCGGGCTGAAATCCTCATGCCGTCATTGTCGGGGACGGTTCCCGCTCCTCGGTCCGCTCGTCGTCGGGGCGGGCGGGCGCGGCGCGGCGGGTGCGCAGGGTCACGACGGCGCCGACGGCGGCGAGCGCCAGGCAGACCGCCACCAGCGGGGTGCCGGACACGCCCCACATGGCGAGTCCCGAGCCGGTGAGCAGCACGATGAGGGCCCAGCGCAGGGCGGGTCCGGAGACCCGGGTGGAGAGCAGGGCGCCGGCCACGACACCGGGGATCGCGCCGATCAGCAGGGTGCCGGTGAGGCCGAGGGACACGTCGCCGACGAGGAGGTGGCCGAGGGCGGCGGCGCCGACCAGCGGGACGGCCTGCACGAGGTCGGTGCCGACCAGGTGGTTCGCCCGGAGCCGGGGGTGGGCGAGCATCAGCATCACGATGATCAGGGAGCCGGAGCCGACCGAGGTCATCCCGACGACGACCCCGCCGACCAGTCCGATCAGCAGGGTGGCCACCGGCCTGACCCGCACCTCGGCGTCCTCGGCCGCGGCGGAGCCGAGGCCGCGGCGCCGGTCGAGCCACATCCGGGCGAGCATGCCGGTCACCGCGAGCAGCAGGGCGCCGCCGATGACGTACTTGACCCGGGTCTGGAGGGTGTCGCCGTCGCCGAGCGCCTGGAGCAGGAGGGCTCCGCCGAAGGCGGCGGGCAGGGCGGTGGGCAGCAGCCAGCGGACGATGTCCCAGCGGATCGTGCCCGCCTTGTGGTGCACGGCGGCGCCGAACGGCTTCATGAACAGGGAGGTGGCCAGGTCGCTGCCGATGGCGGCGGTGGGGTTGACCCCGAAGAACATGACCATGATCGGGGTCATGAGGGCGCCGCCGCCCATGCCGGTGAGTCCCACGGCGAGACCGACCAGGGCGCCGGCGACGACGATCGTCCACGAGAAGTCCATGGCGGCCACTATGCACACCATCCCTAGGGAAAAGGTATGAATAGCCGTCCGGTCTCACTGGGTGGAATCGGCGGTGCGGGCCGCGGCGCTTCCACGCCACGGCCCGCACCCCCCTCACGGGACGGCTGTCAGCCGGTGAAGCCGGACACGCCCTGCGGGGTGCCCCAGCCGGTCGGACCGTCGTAGCCGGTCTTCGCGGTGCACAGGTAGCTGCTGGAGCAGCTGCCGTTGTTGCCGGACGTGACGTCGTTCAGCGCGGAGGTCCCGGCCACGGCGTACGGGAACTTCGCCGGGTACGAGCTTGCCGACGGGACGCCGCCGAGCGCGTAGACCGCCGCGATGATCGGCGCGGAGGCGCTGGTGCCGCCGAAGGTGTACCAGCCGGCGGTGATGCCGTACGAGTCGTAGACGGAGACGCCGGTGGCCGGGTCGGCGACCGCGGCGACGTCCGCGATGGTCCGCTTCGCGCAGCCGGTGTCGGTCTGCCAGGCGGGCTTGGTGTCGTACGCGGAGCAGCCCGAGCCGGTGCCCTCGGTGCTGCTGGTCCGCCACACGGACTCGGTCCAGCCGCGGGTGGTGGAGGTGGCCTTGGTGAGGGCCGTGCCGCCGACCGCGGTGACGTAGCGGGAGGCCGCCGGGTACTCGGCGCCGTAGCCCTCGTCGCCCGCGCTGACGGTGATGGCGACGCCGGGGTGGTTGAAGTACGAGGAGTCGTAGGAGCTGTCCGAGGAGGACTCGGAGCCGCCGTAGCTGTTGGAGACGTACTTGGCGCCGAGGGTGACGGCCCGGTTCACGGCGGTGCCGAGGTTGGCCATCGTCGCGGACTTGGCCTCGACGAGCGTGATGTTGCACTTGGGGCAGACGGCGCTCGCCATGTCGAGGTCGAGGGAGATCTCCTCGGCCCAGCCGGTGTCGGCGGTGGGCAGGGACGTGGTGGAGCCGGTCTGGCTGACCTTCTTGAAGCAGCCGTTGGCCATGGTGCAGGCGGAAAGGCCGTAGTACGTACGGTACTTGGCGAGGTCGGCCTCGGCGTTCGGGTCGTCGTAGGCGTCGACGACGGCGATCGTCTCACCGGCGCCCTTCGCCGCGGCCGCCGAGGTCAGGCCGTAGGCGGCCTGGAGGTCGGTCGGCCCGTACCCGGAGGGGGTGGACGCGTCGGCCGCGTCGGGGGCGGCGTGCCCGGCCCTGGCGCGCTGGACGGCGTACGCGGTGGTGCCGCCGGTCACCCGCTTCGCGCCGCAGGCCATCTCGCCGGCCCTGGCGGGCTCGGAACAGGCTCGTTTCCAGGTCACGTGCGCCGTGGGCGAGGCGGCGGCGTCGGCCTGGGCCGCCGTGCCGAATCCGGCGAACACGAGGGCCGCGACGCCGAGGACGCCGGCGCCTATCCGGCCGCGGCGGTGCTTTCTTGGGGGGTGTGTGTCGCGCAACGTACTGCCTCCTGAGAAGGGTGGACAGGGGCGGTGCGGGTGCTGTGCGACCGCCGGTCCTGTGTCCCCGGCGGCCGCGACGATGCTTGCTTTGTTGCGCACACTTCAACAAGAGACAGCGGGGAGTCCAGGCCTCCGCTTTACCGAATCCGGTCCCTTCGACGAGGCGTAGATGGACGGTAGTTGACCGTGGTCACAGGAAACCCACGGTTTGCGCCCGCCGGTTCATCCCAGGCGGATCACGTTCCAGGACAGCGGCTCCAGGGTCGTCCGCAGCGTGCCGTCCTCCAGGACCGTCCCCGTCGTCACGTGCGGGGCGACCCGCTCGGGGTCGGCGAGGGTGTTGCGGGCGTCCGGGTCGGCGTCGGCCAGGACCGAGTGCTCGGTGACCGAGGTCAGGTCGAGTCCGCTGAGGGCGACTTCGAGGGGCAGCGGCTCCGTCTGGCTGCGGTTGACCGCGAAGACGGTGACCGTGCCGTCCTCCGCGCGGACCGCTGTCGCGTGCAGCAGATCGGCGGTGCCGTGCCGCGCGGTCTCGTACGTCGGTGAGTCGACGCGGACGTCGAGGACCTCGCCGCGGCCGTACTTCGCCGCCTGGGCGAACGGGAAGAACGTCGTCTGCCGCCAGGCCGGGCCGCCCGGCTCGGTCATGATCGGGGCGATGACGTTGACCAGTTGGGCGAGGCAGGCGACGGTGACGCGGTCGGCGTGGCGCAGCAGGGCGATCAGCAGCGAGCCGAAGACGACGGCGTCGGTGACCGAGTAGACGTCCTCCAGGAGGCGCGGGGCCTCGGGCCAGTCGAGCGCGGAGACCTGAGCCTCGGTGCGCGTCATGTACCAGACGTTCCACTCGTCGAAGGAGAGGTTGATCTTCTTCTTCGACTTGAGGCGGGCGCCGACGTGGTCGCAGGTCGCGACGACGTTCTCGATGAACGACTCCATGTCCACCGCGGAGGCGAGGAAGGAGTCGCGGTCGCCGTCGTGCTCCTCGTAGTAGGCGTGCAGCGAGATGTAGTCGACGAGGTCGTACGTCTCCTGGAGGACCGTCGACTCCCACGCGGCGAACGTGTCCATGCCCTGGCCGGAGCTGCCGCACGCGACGAGCTCGACGTCCTTGTCGATCTGGCGCATGGCGCGGGCGGTCTCGGCGGCGATCCGGCCGTACTCCTCGGCCGTCTTGTGGCCGGTCTGCCAGGGGCCGTCCATCTCGTTGCCCAGGCACCACAGGCGGATGCCGAAGGGGTCCTTGTCGCCGTGCTCGGCGCGCAGGTCCGAAAGCGCGGTCCCCGAGGGGTGGTTGGCGTACTCCTGGAGTTCGATCGCCTCGGCGACGCCGCGCGTGCCCAGGTTCACCGCCATCATCGGCTCGGCCTGCGGGCCGATCTTCCGCAGGAACGCGATGTACTCGGACAGGCCGAAGCGGTTCGACTCCGTGGTGCGCCAGGCGAGGTCGAGGCGGCGCGGACGGTCCTCGACCGGGCCGACCGAGTCCTCCCATTTGTAGCCGGAGACGAAGTTGCCGCCGGGGTAGCGGATGGCGGTGACGCCCAGCTCCCGTACGAGGTCGAGGACGTCGGTGCGCAGGCCCGCCTCGTCCGCGCTCGGGTGGTCCGGTTCGAAGACGCCGGTGTAGACGCAGCGGCCGAGGTGTTCCACGAACGACCCGAACAGGCGCGGGTCGACCGTGCCGATCGTGAAGGCGGGGTCGAGGGTGAAGCGTGCGGTGCTCAATGCGTTCCTTTCGTTGCGGGAGGCAGGTGCCGTCACTGTCCGGCGAGTCCCGTGTGGGCGACGCCCGCCACGATCTGCCGCTGGAAGAAGACGAAGACGACGATCAGGGGCAGGCCCGCCATCAGGCCGCCGGCCATGAGCTGGGCCCACTGGATGCCGTAGGAGTTCATGACGGTCGCGATGCCGTTCGGCATGGTCATCAGGTCGGGGTTGTTGGTGACCATGTACGGCCACAGGAAGTTGTTCCACGAGCTGATGAAGGTGAAGATGCCGACCGCGGCGAGCGAGGGGCGGGACAGCGGCAGGACGATCGTGAAGAAGACCCGCCAGCGGCCCGCGCCGTCGATGAAGGCGGCCTCCTCCAGTTCGCGCGGGATGCCCTGGAAGAACTTGTAGAGGATGTAGACCATCGCCGCGGGCGCGCACTGGGGCAGGATCATGCCCCAGTAGGTGTCGACCATCCCCATCTGCTGGACGGTGGTGAACAGGGGCACGCCGAGGACCGCCGGGGAGATCATCAGGCCCGACATCACCACGCCCATCAGCACGGACTTGCCCCTGAACTCCGTGCGGGCGAAGCCGTATCCGGCGAGGGCGGCGACCGTGAGCACGACGGCCGTCACGAGGACCGACACGACCAGCGAGTTCAGGAACCAGTCGCTGATGTTGCCGGTGTTCCACAGGCCCTTCCACGCCTGGACGGTCCAGGTCTTCGGCAGCCAGTGCGGCGGGATCTCGGCGGCCTCCGCCTCGGACTTGAGCGAGGTGAACAGGGCCGCGGCGATCGGCGCCACGAAGACGGCGGAGACGGCGGCGCCGAGGAGGGTCAGCACGATCTGGCCCGGCGTCCACGGCGTGCGGGATCTGACCACCCGTGTCTCAGTGGTGCTCGGCTCCGTGGTGCTCATCGGGTGCCCTCCTCACGGTTGCGCAGCAGCACCATCCGGCCGAGCGCGACGGCCGCGATGATCACGAAGAAGATGATGGACATCGCGGAGGCGTAGCCCACGCGGTAGCTGGTGAAGCCCTGTTCGAGGGTGTACTGGACGAAGGAGCGGGTGCTGGTCTCCGGTCCGGGGCCGAAGTCCATCATCACGACCGCCTGGTCGAAGAGCTGGAGCGAGGCGAGGATCTGGAGGGCGACGACGAGCCCGGTGATGTGGCGCAGCATCGGCAGCGTGATGTGGACGATCCGGCGCCAGGCGTTCGCGCCGTCCAGCTTCGCGGCCTCGTAGAGATGGGCGGGGATGCCCTGGAGCGCGGCCAGGTAGAGCAGGAAGGAGAAGCCGACGGTCCACCACAGGGTCTCGATGACGATGGCGAGCATCGCGTACGACTTGTCGGTCAGCCAGGGTGTGGTGAGTCCGAAGGTCTCGTTGAACAGGCCGATGCCCTGGGTGAACAGCCACTGCCACATGTTGGCCGCGACCGTCGACGGCAGCAGGAACGGGACGAAGAAGCAGAGCCGCCACAGCCACTTCCCGCGCTCGATGTGGTGGGCGAGCATCGCGAGGAGGAAGGCGAGGACGGTGATGCAGGGGACGACGAGGAGCGTGAAGTACGCGCTGTGGCCGAGGGCGTCCCACATCGCCGCGTCGTGCAGCGCCTCGCGGTAGTTGTCGAGGCCGACGAAGCTCGCGCCGTCGCCGGAGATGTTGGCGTCGGTGAGGCTGAGCCAGACGCCGCGCAGCAGCGGCCAGATCACGAACAGCGCGAACAGGAGCAGGAACGGGGCGATGAACCAGCCACCGTGCTGGAAGCCCTGCTTGCGGCGGACGGTGGCCGTCGCGGTCGCGCTGCTCGCCCGCGACGGCGGGAGCAGGGTCGTCTCCGCACTGGTCGTCGTCATGCGACGGCACCTCCTTGCGCGGCAGTCGTGCCGTCCATCGGGTTCTTCGAGGCGAGGAGCTTGCCCAGCTCCTTCTTCATGCGCTGGGCGACCGAGGCGGGCTTGGCGGAGCCCATCGTCGAGGAGACGACCATCGGGCCGAGGTCCTGGGCGAGCACGCCGGTGGAGCCCGCGAACCAGACCTTCGGCTCGGTGGCCTGGTGGTCCATGGCGGTCACGTACTCGTTGTTCGGGGTGAGCTTCTTGTACGCGGCCGTGGACAGCGTCGGCGTGTAGGCGGGGATGTGGCCGCCGGCCGCCCATTGCAGGGCGTGGGTGACGACGTAGGCGGCGAGTTCGTGGGCCGCCTCGTTCGTGGCGCCGCCGCGGCCCGACTGGTGCGGCAGGACGAACGAGTGGGACTCCGCGTGCGTGGCCTTCTTCCCGAAGACGGGCGGGAGCGGGGTCGCGCCGTAGTCCAGCTTCGCGCCGGAGAAGACCGGCACCGACCAGTTGCCCTCCCAGGTGAACGGGGCGCCGTTGATGAACTGTTCGCCGGTCGGGGCGCCCGGGATCACGTATCCGTCGGTGACGTGCTTGCGGAGGAACTCCAGGACCTCGGCGGCCTTGTCGGCGTCGAAGAGGACCTCGGTGTTCTCGTCGTCGAACCACTGCCCGCCGAGCTGGGTGTAGAAGGCGACGAAGAACCACCACTGGAAGTTCTGGTCGTTGGTCCACAGGCCGATGGTCTGCAGCCCCTTCTTCTGGACCTTCTTCGCCTTCTTCAGCACGTCGAACCAGTCGGCGGTGGAGGTGACGTCGATCATCCGGCCGTCGTCGCCGAGCAGGTCCGCCTTCTTCAGCACGTCCCTGCGGTAGAAGCAGAGCTGTACGTGGATGTCGAGCGGCAGGGCGTAGAGCTTGCCGTCGATCACGCCGCGGTTCCACAGCGCCGGGTTGTAGTCCGCCCTGCGCACGCCGTACTTGGCCAGCAGGTTCTCGTCCCACGGGTCGAGGAGGCGGCCGGGTGAGAAGCCCGCGACGCGGCCGAGGTGCATGACGCCGAGTTCGGGGGCCCGGTTGCCCGCGGCGGCCATCGCGAGCTTCGTGTAGAAGGGGTTGCCCCACTGGAGCGTGGAGTCCTTGACCGCGATGTCCGGGTGTTCCTTCCGGAAGGCGTCCAGCATCGCGATCATGTTGGAGCCGTCGCCGCCGCTGAAGAGGTTCCAGTAGCGCACGCGGGTGTCGGCGCCGGACGCGAGCGCGTCGGCTCCGGTGCCGAGCGCCGCGAAGGCGGCACTTCCGGCGACGGTCAACCCGCCTGCTGTGGCGAGAAGTTGCCTGCGATTCAGGCCAGGTCGTCCCATGCCCTGCCCTTACTGTTCGAAATGTCGAATGGTGCCCGTAACTTCGAACGGGACCGTAGATTCGAAGCGCTTCGACGTCAATGGTTCGCGCAGCAATTGCCGCGACCCGCCACAGGCGAAAGCCGCGGATGCGTCAGCCTGGTTCATGAGCAGACGCGTCCGCGGCTTTCGTCGTGACTGAGCCCGCCCACGCGGCGGAGCCGCATATCGACACGGCCCCGCGCCCCTGGCGGGGCTATCCGAAGGCGGGTTGAGGCAGGCCCTGGCCGATCCCCGGGAGGACCAGCAGCGATCCGGCGAGCGGGGTCGGGCGGTCCAGGCCCACCCGGGCCGTCGAGACGTACAGGTCGCGCAGGTCCGGGCCGCCGAAGGCGCAGGCGGTCGGGCGGCGCACGGGCAGCGGGACCACCCGGTCCAGGGCGCCGGACGGGGTGTACCGGCGCAGCGCGCCGCCGTCCCACAGGGCCACCCAGACACAGCCGTCGGCGTCCACGGTGAGCCCGTCAGGGAGGCCCGCGCCCTTCTCGACGGTCGCCAACTCCCGCCTGTTGGCGATGCGTTCGCCGTCCACGTCGAAGACGTCGATGCGGCTCGTCGCCGTGTCGACGTAGTACATGAGCGAGCCGTCGGGGCTCCAGCCGGTGCCGTTGGAGACGGTCACGTCGTCGAGGATCTCGGTCGCCGTGCCGTCGGGGGCGAGGCGGATCAGATTGCCGCCGCCGGGCCGCTCGTCGTACGCCATCGAGCCCGCCCACAGCGCGCCGTCGGGGGCGACCGCCGCGTCGTTGCCCCGGCGCCCGGGGACCGGCTCTCGGTGCAGCCAGCCGAAGGTGCCGTCCGGGGCGTAACGGCCCACTCCGTCACGGAGGTTGACGATCAGACAGCCGTCGGCGCCCGGCTTGGCGGCGCCCACGTGCTGCTCGGTCGCCAGGACCGTGCGACGACCGCTGCCGGGCTCGTAGGTGTGCACGCGCGAGCCGAGGATGTCGACCCAGATCAGCCGTCCGGCGGCCGCGTCCCAGGTGGGCCCCTCGCCGAGTTCGGCGGTCTCGCGCACCGCCGGCTCGGGTATCACGGCGTGCCCCGGTGGCCGAGGCGCTCGGACAGATCGGCCGCGCCCTTCGCGGCGAGCTGCGCCAGCTCCTCCTCGCGGGCGTCCGTCCAGCGGATCATCGGTACGGAGATGGAGAGCGCGGCGACGACCCGGTTGGTGCGGTCGCGCACGGGTGCGGCGACGCAGCTCACGTCCGGGTTCGACTCACGGCTCTCGACGGCGACCCCGCGCTCGCGGATCGCGTGCAGGGCCTCGCGTAGGGCGCCCGGGTCGGTGATCGAGTTCTCCGTCATCGCCGAGAGCGGGGCGTCGTCCGGGAAGCGGGCGGCCAGCTCGGGCTCGGGCAGGGACGCGAGGAGCATCTTGCCGACCGAGGTGCAGTGCGCGGGCAGCCGGCGCCCGGCCGCCGAGACCATCCGCACCGCGTGCGTGGAGTCGACCTTGGCGATGTAGATGACGTCGGTGCCTTCGAGGATCGCCACGTGTACCGTCTCGTCGCACGTCTCGGCGACCGAGCGCGCGACCTGCTGGCCCTCGGCGGCGAGATCGAGCTGCTCCGCGTACCGGCTGCCGAGCTGGTAGGGCCGCACCCCGAGCCGGTAGCGCCCGGGCTGGCCGGGGACCTGCACGATGTACGAACGGGCGGCGAGCGTGGTGACGAGCTCGTGGACCGTAGTGCGCGGCAGCTGTAGCTTGCGGACGATGTCGGGGGCGGACAGCGTGCCGTCCCCGTCGAGGAAGAGCTCCAGGATGTCCAGAGCCCGGGTCACGGCTGGTACGAGGCGTCCCACGACCGATCCCCTCCCTATGTTCGATATTTCAACTGACGGTCGGTATGGCGAACATAGGCTATGCACAGTGCCCTTGACCGGGCAATGGGCCGACGCTGCGCGACCATGGAGGGCATGCCGCGCCCCACACCGTCCCCAGGTCCCGCCGAACCCTTCACCCCGCTCCACTTCCAGCTGGTGCTGCTGCGCAGGATGGCCGACCACAACCCGGAGCTGGTCGAGACCGCCCGCGCCGACCTGGGCGTCTCCGTCGCCGAGATGCGGGAGGCGAACCGCCGCTGGCAGGCCATGGTCCGCTCGCCCCGGGCGCGGGCGGCCGTCTCCCGCTACCGCTCGGTCCTCGGCGCCCCCGAGCGCACGCTGATCCGGCGCATCGGGGACATGGAGTGCGAGGCGCTGCTGTGGCCGGTGCCTCTCTGGCCCGACCTGCGCTTCGAGGTGCTGCTCTCCCCGCAGGGCGCGGTGTGGAACGACTGGCTGATCCGCGCGCCCGGCGCCCCGGGCCCAGACCTGCGCACGCTCGACGACCTCGCCCCGTGGTCGTGCACGGTCGACGAGGCGGCCCGCGCCTTCGCCCCGGCCCGCCCCCTCGAAGGCTCGGCGCCGACCCGCTGGGGGCTGGCGTTCACGGCGCCGGATCCGTCGGGGACGCCGCGCGGGGTGCGGGCCGAGTTCACGTACGGGCTGCTTCAGCGCTGGACGCTCACGGGGCGGCCTTGAGGATCGCCTCGGCGACGGCCGGGAGGGATCCGGGGTGCACGGCGGCGAGGAACAGATTGGGCTCGACGAGTTCCAGCTCCATCACGCACGGCTGCCCGTCGGGGCCGTCCACCAGGTCGACGCGCGCGTAGAGCAGCTGCTCCGGGCCGCCCGGTACGGCAGCCAACGCCCGCTCGGCGACGGCATGTTCGGCGTCCGTGGGTTGCCACGGCTCCAGCGCGGGGTGCGCGAGCTTACGGGTGTCGAAGGCGACGCCCGGGGCCAGGACGGCGCCCTTGCGCACGGAGTGCAGGAACTGCCCGCCGTAGAACAGCACGGCGCGCTCGCCGCTGATGTCGATCCCGTCGATGTACGGCTGCACCATCGCGGTCAGCCCCTCGGCGTGCATGTGGACCAACTGCCGTAGCGCCGTGTCCCGTTCGCCCGGGGTGTAGCGGGCCGCGTACCGGGCGCCGGCGCCGGAGGCCGGCTTGACGACGTACGCGCGGTCGTCCGGCAGGTCGGGGGTCTCGCCGGGCGCGATGTACGCGGTGGGCACGGTGGGCACCCCGGCGGTGGCGAGTTCGCCGAGGTAGCGCTTGTCGGTGTTCCAGCGGAGCACGTCGACGGGGTTGGCGAGCCGGGTGACGGCGGCGCACCGCGCGGCCCACCGCAGGAACTCCGCGCGCCGCCAGCTGTAGTCCCAGGTGGAGCGCAGGACGACCAGGTCGAAGGCGGCCCAGTCGACGTCCGGGTCGTCCCATGCGACGGCGACGGCGTCGGCCCCGCGTCTCAGCTCCGCGACGAGCAGCGGCAGATCGCGGTCGACGCTGATCTCGGGGCCGGGCCGGCAAGTGACGAGAGCTATACGAGACATCCCCCGAGGCTACGACCTACCCACCCGACCACAGCCCGCTCACCACCCGGCGGGGCTTCCCGCGCAGTTCCCCGCGCCCCTAGGCAGTACTCCACCCGC
>NZ_JBEYYU010000010.1:0-36354 GCF_040645755.1 Streptomyces sp. NPDC046716 | reverse complement strand
CGGCCCGGCGGGGCTTCCCGCGCAGTTCCCCGCGCCCCTAGGCAGTACTCCACCCGCGGCCCGGTGGGGCTTCTCGCGCAGTTCCCCGCGCCCCTAGGCAGTACTCCACCCGCGGCCCGGTGGGGCTTCTCGCGCAGTTCCCCGCGCCCCTGAAGCATGCGCTGCGCGCAGCTTCCCCGATGAGATGCCGCACGAAGTGCGCATCTCAGGGGCGCGGGGAACTGCGCGAGCAACCACGACGAGACGCGCGCACGACGGATGGTTTTCAGGGGCGCGGGGAACTGCGCGACCGGACCGCGAACCGCCGCGGACGAGACGGCACCGACAGCATCACCACCCCACCGGCAGCCCCGACCGCGACCATGAACCCCGCATGCGCACCCCCGGCATCCACGGCCCGCCCCGCAACAGCGGCCGCCCCGGCAGACCCCGCCGCGCTCGCCGACCCCAGCCACGTGAAGGCCTGCGTGAGGACGGCCCGGGGCACCACGGCCTCGGTCAGCACGGAGGTCACGGCCAGCAGCGGCGGCACGGCGAGCCCGGTCAGCGCGAGCGCACAGCCCAGCGGCACGGGCGCGTCGAGAACGGTCAGCGGCAGACAGGCCAGGAACAGCCCCACCGCGGCGACCCCCCGCTGCCGCCCCGGAGCGGCCCGCCACCGCCGCGCCCCGTACGCCCAACCTCCCACCAGATTCGTGCAGTTGGAGAGCGCGTACAACACCGGCGCGAGGTCAGGGGTACCGCGCCCGACCGCGTACGCGGAGACGGAGACCTGCATCGCCCCGAAGTACACGCCCAGCGCGAGGGTGCTCGCGACGAGCCCCACGAAGGCCGGGCCGCGCAGTGCCCGCCCGGCGTGCCGCCGCTCGCCACGGTCCGCGACCGGCGGCGCGGTACGGCGCTGGAGGGTGAACGCGAGCCCGCCGCCGATCACGAGCGCGGCGGCGAGCCCGCTGCCCAGCCCCGGATGTCCGGCGGCGCCGACGGTGCTGACGAGAGCGGGCCCGATGAGGAACGACAGGCCGTTCGCGAGGGATTCCAGGGCGAAGGCGCCGGGCAGCGCGGCGTCCTGCCCGGTGCGGCGCAGCAGGGCCGCCCAACGGGCCGCGGACAGGGCGCTGATCTGCGGCAGGGTCGCCCCGGCCAGCGCCCCCGCGGTGGCGGCGACCGGCACGGGCCCGCCCGCGAACAGCAGCCCCACGGCGGCCGCGTGCGCCGCGAGCGCGTACGGCACGACACGGAGTTCGCCGAACCGGTCGACGAGCCGCCCGATCTGCGGTCCGGCCAGTGCGTCGGCGACGGCGAAGCAGCCGGTGACCAGGCCCGCGGTGGTGTAGGAGCCGGTGCGGTCGTGCACCAGCCAGACGATGCCGAGCCCCGTCATGGCGAGCCCGGCCCGCCCGACGCAGCCGGCGAGGAAGAAGGCGGCGGCGCCCGGAGTGCGCAGCAGGATGCGGTAGTCGGCCGGTGTCGAGGACACGGCGCGTCCCTTTCGCCGCCCGGCGGGCCGCGTCACAGCGGGGCCGTCGGCGTCCGGAGGGGCCGGCCCGTGATCGCGACTGGAACCTTCCAGTGCGGGCGTGGGGCGGGGACGCGCGCCCCACGCCGACTCCATCACCGGGCAGAGTCTGTGATCGGTACATCGTCAGGAGAACGGATACGTACAACGGATCCGTACAGCGGGCCGATCCTAAGGCCAATACCGCGCGAGCACACCCTCCTTGAACGGCTGCGGCGACACCGCCATGTCACCGGCGAAGGGGTGGTCGAGGGTCAGACAGAGCAGCAGGCTCACCCCGATCAGCGCGGCGACCGACGCCACGAACATCAGCTGCGCGCGGATGCTCTCCATGCCGTAGAGGAAGGTCAGCGGCAGCATGACGAGGGCGCCGCCGTAGACGAGGACGTCGAGGAGCATCGGCAGGGACTGTTCGGCGTCGGCGAGCCGGGTCCTGCGGGCCTCGGCGACCTCGCCGAGGGTGCTGACGGCCTGCTCGTAGTACGCCTGCTCGGCGTTGGTCTTCGGCTCGTACTCCTGGAACACCGTGTAGAGCTCGACCACTTGGGGGTTGGTGAGCCCGGGGTCGGGGCGCCCCTCCCGCATCAGCGGCCACTGCTTGTCGACGACCGCGCGCACGTAGGCGCCCATCGCGTCGGACACCTTCCGCTGCTGCTCAGGCGGGAACGCGGAGGCGTCGCGCAGCACTTCGGCGGTCTGGCTGGCCTCGGCGGCGACATTGGTCCCCGCTTCGTTGAGCCCCTCCCACTCGGCGACGACGACGAAGGCGAGGATGATGCCGTAGATCGCGGCGTACATGCCGAGCACGACACCGATCATGTCGTTGTACGCACCCGCCGACAGCCGCGGAAACCTCCGCCGCAGCATCAGGCACCCGGCGACCGCGAGCACCACGGCCCCGCCCCCGAGCAGCACGGCGAGGGCGAACGTACTGAAGTGATTGAGCAACCAGATTCCCACGGAGCCCTAACCCGTGCGGCTCAGGCCGAGTTACGCCCCGTAAGGGGCGCGGGGAACTGCGCGAGCGACCACGACGCATCCGCACCCGCCGACGCACCGGAGTCACCCCGGCTAGGGCTCCCAGTCCAGCAACCGCACCTTGGCAACGGCCCGCACATGCCTCCGCATCGCCGCGGCAGCGGAACGCCCGTTCCCGCCCTCGATGGCCTCCAGAATCGCCCGGTGCTGCGCCAGCGACCGCCCGGGCCGCCGGGGCTGCCGCAACGACTCGTTGCGCGACTCGGCGATGGGCCCGTCGATCTCGGCCATGAACGCGGCGAGCAGCGCACTGTGCGCGGCCGCGGTGACGGCGCCGTGGAAGAGCCGGTCTCCCTCGACGCCGAGCCCTCCGGCCCCGATGTCCTCGGCCATCAGCTCCAGCGCGGAGCGCAACGCGGCGAGATCGGCGTCGGTGCGCCGCTCGGCGGCCAGCTCGGCCAGCTTCGTCTCCAGCGCCTCGCGCGCCTCGAGGACGTCCGGCAGCCGCTTCTTGCGCTCCACGAGCCGCTCGACGGGCTCGGCGACGTCGAGCCCGTCCCGCACGAGGTAGGTGCCGCCGCCGTGCCGCACCTCGACGAGCCCCTGCACCTCCAGGACGACGATGGCCTGCTTCACCGAGGCCCGGCTCACCCCGAGCCGCGCCGCGAGGTCCCGCTCGGTCGGCAGCCGGTCGCCCGCGCGCAGGCCGCCCTCGGCGACGTACGCGCGCAGTCGGCCGAGCACCTGCTCGTACAGGCGCGGGCGCGCCCCCATCGGCCGCAGTGCGTCGGTCGCGTCGGTCATCAGGCCCTTCTCCGCCCTTCCCTGGCGTGCGCTTGCGCCGCAGCGTACGTCCTTGACGCGGACGCCTGCCACACGGCAACCTCAGATTGGCTGAGCCAATCAGCCAATTAACCCGTCGCCGAGGATCCGACCGAGGAGCGCCCCGTGCCCGTGCCACGTCTGCTGCCCGCACTGCTCGACACCCCCACCCGTCCCGCCCTGCGCTTCGGCGACCGCGCCCTGACCCACGGCGAGCTGGCGGCGGTGGCGGCCCCGCTCGCACGGCGGATCAGCGGGTCGTCGCGGGTCGCGGTGTGGGCGACGCCCACTCTGGAGACCGCGGTGGGCGTGGTCGCGGCGCTCCTCGCCGGAGTGGCCGCCGTGCCGCTGAACCCGAAGTCGGGCGACGGCGAGCTGGGGCACATCCTCAAGGACAGCGCCCCGGAGGCGGTCCTTGCGGCGGCGGACGCCGAGCTGCCGCCCGCGCTGGCCCGGCTGCCGCGCATCGACGTGGACGCCGACGCCGTGGTGCCGGCCGTCGTGCCGTCCCTGCCCCCGGAGCCCGCCGACCCCGAGACCCCGGCGTTCGTCGTCTACACCTCGGGGACGACGGGCCCGCCCAAGGGCGCCGTGCTGCCGCGCCGCGCGGTCTCCTCCACGCTCGACGCGCTCCGGGACGCCTGGGGGTGGACGGACGCGGACACCCTGGTGCACGGCCTTCCGCTGTTCCACGTGCACGGTCTGATCCTCGGCGTCGTCGGCCCGCTGCGGCGCGGCGGCGCGGTGCGCCACCTGGGCCGGTTCAGCACGGAGGGCGTGACCCGCGAGCTGTCCTCGGGCGCGACGATGCTGTTCGGCGTCCCGACCATGTACCACCGCATCGCGGAGTCCCTGCCCACCGACCCGGCGCTCGCCAAGGCCCTCGGCTCGGCCCGGCTGCTCGTCTCGGGGTCGGCGGCGCTGCCGGTCCACGACCACGAGCGGATCACGTCGGCCACCGGACAGCGGGTGATCGAGCGGTACGGGATGACCGAGACGCTGATGAACACCAGCGTCCGGGCGGACGGCGAGCCGCGCCCCGGCACGGTCGGCGTGCCGCTGCCGGGCGTGGAGCTGCGCCTCACCGAGGACGACGGGGTGACGGAGGTGCCGTCCGACGACCCGGAGGGCGTCGGCGAGATCCAGGTCCGCGGCCCGAACCTGTTCCTGCACTACCTCAACCGCCCCGACGCCACGGAGGCCGCGTTCGCGCCGGGCGGCTGGTTCCGTACGGGCGACATGGCGGTCCGCGACCCCGACGGCTATGTCCGCATCATCGGCCGCAAGGCCACCGACCTGATCAAGAGCGGCGGCTACAAGATCGGCGCGGGCGAGATCGAGAACGCCCTCCTGGAGCACCCGGGCGTGCGCGAGGCGGCGGTCACCGGCGCCCCCGACGACGATCTCGGCGAGCGCGTGGTGGCGTGGATCGTCCCGGCGGACGCCGCGCAACCGCCGACGGAGGCGGAGCTCGCGGACCATGTGGCCGCCCGGCTCTCCCCGCACAAGCGCCCCCGCACGGTCCACTACCTGGAGGCCCTGCCGCGCAACGACATGGGCAAGATCCTCAAGCGGGCGCTCGGCGATGCGTGACACGACCAGGGGCGTGACCGACGCCGGCTCCTTGCGGGAACTCCCCCACCCGCCGCCGCCCGCCGAGCCGAACCCGCTGGGCTGGCCCGACTACGACAAGGTGCTGTCACGGGCGGCCGGGCACGGCGGCTCGGAGTCCGTCACCGCGGCGACCGCCACGGTCGAGGGCACCGAAGTCGTCCTCCTCGCCTTCGACTTCACGTATCTGGGCGGCTCGCTGGGCCGGCGCGCGGGCGACCGCATCGAGGCGGCGCACGCCCATGCCCGTCGGCACCGGCTGCCGGTGGTGGCGCTGGTCGCCACGGGCGGCAGCCGGATGCAGGAGGGCATGATCGCGCTCACCCAACTCCAGCGCGCGGCGGGCCAGATGGCGCTGACCAGGGCCGCCGGGCTGCCGCAGCTCACGGTGGCCTGCGACCCGACGACGGGCGGCGGCTGGGCGACCCTGGGCGCGGGCGCGGACGTCACCCTCGCCTGCCCCGGCGCGCAGATCGGCTTCGCGGGCTCCCGGGTCCGTCCGGCGGACGCCGACCCGGCGGCGTACACGGCCGAGGGCCAGTTCGCCGCCGGTGCCGTCGACGCGCTCGTGGACCCCGGTGAGCTGCGGGCCGTCCTCGGCCGCTGGCTGCGCCTGCTGACCCGGCCCGCGCCGGGCGCCGCCCCGGTCCCGGCGGCGCGGGGCCGCGCGGACCTGCCGCCCACCGGCTGGTCGGCGGTGCGGCGCGCCCGCGACCCGCGCCGCCCGCGCGCCCACGCCTACCTGGACGCCTACTTCACCCACCGCGAGGAGCTGAGCGGCGACCGCGCGGGCGGCCGGGATGCGGGGATGCTCTGCGGTTTCGGCGCGTACGGGGACGGCGCGGAGGCCGTGACCCTCGCGTACGCGGCCCAGTGCGGCACGGCGACGACCCCGGCGGGCTATCGCACGGCGGCCCGGCTGATCCGGCTCGCGGGGCGGCTCGGCATCCCGGTGCTCACCCTCGTCGACACCCCGGGGGCGGCGAACGACGCGGCGGCGGAGCGCGCGGGCGCGGGTCCGGCCATCGCCGACGTGTTCCTCGCGGTCGCCGAGTCCCCGGTGCCGGTCACGACGCTGGCGATCGGCGAGGGCGGCTCCGGCGGAGCGCTCGCGCTCGCGGCGCCCGGGAACACCTGGGTCGCGCCGGACGCGTACTTCTCGGTCATCGCGCCGGAGATGGCGGCGGCGATCCTCAAGCGGCCGCCCGACCAGGCAGAACACACCGCGGACCAACTCCGGCTCAGACCCCAGGATTTGGTGGAGCTGGGCGTGGTGCGCGGGATCGCGGAGCCGGCCCCTTAAACGAACAAGGGCGCAGTTGTTCCCTCGAACAGGTGGTCGTCGCTCCAGAGTTTGCATAGGGCACGCAGCAGCAACGATGCTTACAGGGCGCAAGCAACGGGCTGCAGACCGTAGCGAACGCATCGCGATGCAGTGCACGTCCCACACACATGCAACACGCAATACCGAGGAGAACGTCCCACCATGAACCTGCTCACCGACATCCTCGCCGGCATCGTCCACTTCGTCGGCTGGCTCGTGTAACACCCGGCGCGACGCCGCGGTGTGACACACCGTCGGATGCACGCACACGGCGCCGTCTCCCCCGGTCCCACGGGAGGCGGCGCCGTCGCGTCGTCCCGGACTACCTCACCGCCACCGCCCGGACGATCTCCTGGCGGACCGTGCCGCCCCGGTCGTCACGGGCCGACGCCCGCAGGGAGACGTACTCCGCGCCGCGCGGCACGCTCAACTCACCGCTCCAGGACGCCTTTCCGCCCTTCAGGGACACGCTCTTCCAGGTGGCTCCCTCGTCGTAGGACACCTCCAGGGTGCCGCCGCCGATGGTGCCGGTGTCGGCCGCGCCCGCCACGTACTCGGCGTACAGCCCGACCGGGATCCGCTTGCCGGCCGCGACCGTGCCCCTGAGGTCGGTGTCCAGGTCGAAGCCGAGGTTGATCAGCGCGAGCCGCGTCGAGGTGTCCTCCGGCGTCTCGGCCGACTTCACCGTCCACGCGGAGTGCCCCTCGGTGGCCACTCCCCACAGCTTCGCGTCCAGCGCGGTGTCCGTCGTGACCTTGTACGTGTGCTCGGCCGGATCGGCGTCCCAGACGTACACCCCCGAACTCACCTTGCGGTCCGCCTCCTTGCCGTCGACGTAGACGGCCGTCTCCTGCGTCATCCCGGAGTCGCTGCTGTACGCGTCGCCGAAGCCGGTGTGATCGGGGCCCGAGTCGCCCCAACCGGGGGTGTTGAACTGGAGGTTGTTGCCGGAGCGGTCCTGCCCCCAGCCGAGTCCTGTGCCCAGCCACGGGTGCCAGACCGGCTTGAACCAGTCCAGCTTCCCGTGCGAGCCACCCTTGTACGTGATCACGCCGCTGCGCTCCTCCCAGGAGAGCGCGGGGCCCGCCTGCACGGACTCGTGCCAGCGCTGGCCCGCGCCCGTGGAGACGTAGTCGGTGCGCTCCGCCGGGAGGGCGACCTTCTCCAGGAAGCCGAGGCCGATGGGGAAGGCGTCGCTGAGCGCGAAGCGGAACTCCCCGCCGTCCTGCGCCTTCGCCGCGTGGAACCGGACGTCGCGGACGGCGAGTTCACGGCTGCCGGGACGGTACGTCAGCGATCCGCCGGGGACCGCTCCGGTGTGCTCGTCGGCGAGGTCGTACACCCACGGCGTGTACCGGGTGCCGGTCACGCCCAGCGTGCGGCCCTTCTTCGCCGCGTCGGCGAGGACGGCGGCGTCGCGCGCGTCGACGGTCGCGATCGTCAGCGGCCGGTCGGTGTAGTCGTCGGTGCCGAACCAGGTGTTCAGCCGGCCCGCCGTGCCGTCGGTCACGAACAGCGCCTTCGCGCCCGCGTCCTGGGCGGCCTGGGCGAGCGCGCCCGGCGCCGTCGCCCCGTCGGCGCGGACCAGGACGGCCTTGCCGCGCGCCTTCCTGCCCGCGTAGTCGGCCGGGGCGCCCGCGCCCGCGTCGACCACGGCGAGCCTGCCGCGGCCCTCGGCGAGCGTGCCGCCGGCCTGCACGAGCGCGTCGCGCACCCCGTCGACCTGGAGCATCGGCTTCCCGAGCCGCCAGACGGTGCGGTACGCGTACGAACCCTCGGTGACCTTGCGGGTGGGGGCGGCGAAGACGCTGTCGTAGGCGACGGGGACCTGCACGGCGTTGGTGATCTGCGCGCCGCCGGCCTTCCGGTCGGCCTCCATGAGCAGCTGCCGGGTATCGGCGGTGCGCCCGACGTCGGCGGCGACCTCCTTCAGCCTCCGCCCGTCGAGGGTGATCTCGCGGTCCCGGTCGACGGTGACCTCGGGGTCGGCGAGATAGCCGAGTCCGAGGGAGTCCTTTCCGTGGCTGCCGCGCACGTCGAGGAAGGTGTCGACGTAGTACGTGCCCGGCTTCAGCCGCAGCTCCACCGTGCCGTCGTCGCCGGTGTCGTAGCCGACCGGGTCCGTGTTCGCGACGAGCTGCTGAACGGCGAGGTAGGCGTCGGCGGCGGCGCCGTCGCGGTCCTTCACATGGACGGTGAGCGTGTACCGCTCCTCTTCCTTGACCAGGCCGAACGCGGTGTGCGCGACGGCCTTGCCGCCCGAACTGGCGACGATCTGGCCGCTGTTGGTGCCGATGGCGGCCTTCGCGCCGTCGCCGGTGACGGTCGTGGCGGCGGTGCCGTGGGCGGGCACGGTCAGCGCGGAGTCGGCGAGGGTCGCGACGCCGTCCGGCGCGCCCTGCACGGCGAGGCTCAACTCGACCACCTTGTCGGATGAGTTGCTGTACGTGACGGTCCTGGTGACCGGCGCGTTGCCGTCGTAGGGCCACTTGTAGTAGCCGAGGTCGGCGCTGCCGGTGGCGGTGACGTCGGCGCCGACGGCGTCCGGCACACTGACCCGGCCAGACCCCAACGCGTAGGCGGACGAGTCGAGTTGCTTGCTGCTGGACATCAGCGCGTCCTTGAGCCGCGCGCCGCTCCAGTCCGGGTGTTCCTGCGCGAGGAGGGCGGCGACCCCGGCGACGTGCGGCGTCGCCATCGACGTACCGCTCATGGTGGTGTAGCTGCCGTCGCCCTCGACCAGCGAGGAGCGCGCGGCGAGGATGTCCACGCCGGGCGCGGAGACGTCGGGCTTGAGGGCGTTGTCACCGAGGCGCGGGCCCTGGCTGCTGAAGTAGGCGGCCCGGTCCTCGGAGTCGACGGCGCCGACGGTGAGCGCGGAGTCGGCGGCGCCGGGCGAGCCGATGGTGCCGGGGGCGCCGTAGTTGCCCGCGGCGATGACGAAGAGGGCGCCGGTCTCCTCGGAGAGGCTGTTCACGGCGGCGGACATCGGGTCGGTGCCGTCGCTGCCCGTGTCGGAGCCGAGGCTCATGGAGACGATCTTCGCCTTGGCGTCCTTGGCGGCCCACTCCATGCCGGCGATGATCTGCGACTCCGAGCCGGAGCCCTCGTTGCTGAGGACCTTGCCGACGGCGAGGGTCGCGTCGGGGGCGACGCCCTTCTCCTTGCCGTCGGAGGCGGCACCGGACCCGCCGACCGTCGAGGTCACGTGCGTGCCGTGGCCGTGCCGGTCGGCGACCTCCTCGCCCTCGATGAACGACTTCGACTCGGTGACGCGGGAGGCGAGGTCGGGGTGGGAGGCGTCGTAGCCGGTGTCGAGGACGGCGACCTTGACGCCCTTGCCGGTGAGCCCGGCCTCCCACGCCTGCGGGGTGCCGATCTGCTCGTTGGACTCCGCCATGTCGGCCTTCACCCGGGCGTCGAGCCACACCTTGCCGAGGCCGCCGGTGTAGCCGTTCCCGGTGGTGAGGTCGTTCCAGAAGGTCCGCCCCTTGTCGGCGGCGACGGCGGCGCCGCCGATGCTGGGCAGGGAGCGGGTCCGCTCGGCACCCTTGGGCACGGCGGCCGCGCTCCGGGCGTTCTTGCCGTCGTAGGTCACGATGAGGGGCGTCGCGTCGGCACGGCCGTCGGCGAGCCCCTGCCGTATCAGCTCGCTGACGTCGAACAGCCGGGCGTCGAGGCTCCCGTCGGCGAGATACCGCCGGGCCTCGTCGGGCACGACGGTGACGTCCCCGTCCGACACCTGGGTGCGCACGGCGCCGGTGGCGCCCCTCGCCCGGTCGACGGTGACGGCCTTCCTGCCGCCGCCGAGGTCGGTGACGGTCACCTTGTCGCCGGTCACCAGGGTGACGGTGTGCGCGGCGGAGGCGGCTCTGGTGGGGGTCTTCGCGGGGCTCGCGTGCGCGCCCCCGGCGGGCAGCAGCGCGAACGCGAGCCCTGCGGACAGCAGGGCCGCGCCACGTCTCGCGGCAGGTCCTCTGGACATCGTTGCCTCTCTTCCGGGCCTCGGGGTCAGTGGGTGTCGCCCAAGTGCTGGGAAGAGTCTCAGGAGCCTTGTGTTGCAGGGAAGTTGCCGAGGGCTGGCGGGTGCTGCACTGGCGTCTTCCCGCCAGCGGCGGCCAGAGGTGCCGCTGGCGCACCGTCCGGGACGCGTCTCCGCCGACCGGCGTCACGGGCCGGGGCACCGCACCGCGTCGCGTAGGTGGCACTGCGTCAGAAGCGGTACGCGAACCGGCCCGTTCGCCGTCGTGCCACACCCCCCAGACATCCGGAATCGCTCATCCGGAGCACCCCGGAATCCTCACCCGCCCGGTCCCGCCCCGTCCGGCCCACTCCAGCGAGCGGAATCCCGCACTCCGCAGCACGATGCCAAAAGGGCCGCGGACCCGCGACCCGACGTCCCTGCTGGGGGCCGCGATCTCGGGAGGATCTGCCATGACCGTCAGTCTGGAGCAGTTGCGCCGCTGTCACTTCGCCGTCGATCTGGGTGCCGCGCGCACCCGCGTGTACGTGAAGGGCGCGGGGCTCGTCGTCGACGAGCCGAGCTGTGCCGCGGTCAACACCCGCACCGGCGCGCTGATCGCCGTCGGCGAGTTCGCGGAGCGGATGACCGGACGCACGCCGGGCTACATCCGGGTCGTCCGGCCGGTGTCCGGCGGCACGGTCGTCGACATCGAGATGGCCCAGCGGATGCTGCGCCAGCTGCTCGGCGAGAAGCTGCGCCGCACGCTGCGCCGCAAGCCCCGGCTGCGGGCGGCGGCCTGCACCCCGCACGACGCCGACCCGCTGGCGCAGCGCGCCGCGGTGGAGACCCTGGTCGGGCTCGGCGCCCGCCGCGTCGAGCTCGTCGACACGCTGATCGCCGCCGCGGTCGGCTGCGGCCTGCCGGTCGAGCAGCCCGAGGCGACGATGATCATCGTCTGCGGCGCGGCCACGACCCAGATCGCCGTGCTCTCGCTCGGCGCGATCGTGACCGCCGACCGGATCCCGGTCGGCGGCGACGCCATCGACCACGCGGTGGTCCAGCACCTGCGCCAGCAGCACGAGCTGATGCTCCCCTCGCAGTCGGTACGCCCCCTGCAACTGGCGCTGAGCGGGAACGGCCTCACCCCGCACGGCCCGGAGCAGACCGAGATCCACGGCCGGGACGTGGCCACCGGCCTCGCCCGCTCGGTGCACGTCGACACCTCCGCGGTGCGGCAGGCGATCCACACCCCGCTGACCGCGGTCCTCGACGGCATCGGCAAGGTGCTGCGCGACTGCCCGCCCGACCTGGTCGCCGACCTCGCGGACCGCGGCATCATGCTGGTCGGCGGCTCGGCCCTGCTGCCCGGCCTCGACCACATGCTGCGCGAGGCGACGGGCATGCCCGTGCACATCGCCGAGCGGCCCGACGTGTGCGCGGTGCAGGGGCTGGGCGCGATGATGGAGGGCAAGGTCGAGCCGATGGTCCTCGACCCGCTGGCCGGCTGACACGACGGAGACGGAGGGGGACGTGCGAACCGTGCGACCAGGACCGCCGGACGGCGCCGGTCACCCCGACGCCGGACTCCCCGTCCTCCTGGAGGCGGTGCTGAGCGTGGGGACCGAGCTGGAGCTGCGGACCATGCTCCAGCACCTCGTGGACAGCGCCGCCACCCTGACCGGTGCGCCCCACGGGGTGCTCGACGTCATCGACCCGGGCCACGGCAGCCTCCTCCAGACGGTCGGCACCGGACAGGCCGCGCCGGACCCGCAGGGCTCGCTGACCGTCCCCATCCGCGTACAGGAGACGGAGTTCGGGCGGCTGCGGCTGACCGGGAAGACGTTCACCGTCGACGATCACGCCCTGCTGCGGGTGCTGGCCACCCAGGCCGGCATCGCCATCGGCAACGCCCGGCTGTACGAGACCGCCCGGCAGCGCGAGCGGTGGATCGAGGGCGCCGCGGCGGTCACCACGGCGCTGCTCACCGGCCGCGCCGAGGACGCCCTGACCACGGTCGCCGAGCGGGCCCGGCTGCTGGCCGACGCCGCGGCCGGGGTGGTCCTCCAGCCCACCGAGGCGGGCGGCATGTCGATCGTGGCGGCCTCCAGCACGGACGATCCGCACACCCTGCTCGGCGCGACGATCCAGCCGGGCAGCGACGTGCTGGCCCAACTCCTCACCGGCGAGCCGGTGTTCATCGACGACTCCGCGACCGATCCGCGGATGACGACCGAGGTCAGGGCCCGTTTCGGACCGAGCATGATGCTGCCCCTGAAAGCCGGGGGCAAGCTGATCGGCACGCTCGCCCTGCCCCGTTCGCGCGGGGCCCGCCCGTACACCTCCGTCGACCACCTGCTGGCCACCCAGTTCGCCTCCCAGGCGGCGCTCGCGCTGGTCCTGGCGGACGCGCAGGCGGGCCGCGAGCGGCTCGCCGTCTTCGAGGACCGCGACCGGATCGCCCGTGACCTGCACGATCTGGTCGTCCAGCGGCTGTTCGCGACGGGCATGATGCTGGAGTCCACCCAGCGCCGGGCGAAGGTCGGCGACGTGCGCGAGACCCTGGCCCTCGCCGTCGACGAGCTGGAGTCGACGATCCAGGAGGTCCGGACGACCATCTTCGCGTTGCAGCAGCCGCCGGCCGAGGCCCCGACGACGTTCCGCGGCCGGGTCCTGCGCGAGACGGCGGGCGCCGCCGCGGTCCTGGGCTTCGCACCGTCGGCGCGGTTCACCGGGCCGGTCGAGGGCGTCCTGGACGGCGCGGTGGAGGGCCATCTGCTGACCGCCCTGCGCCGCGCCCTGGCCACCGCGTCCCGGCGGCGCGCGGTCTCCCGGATCGAGGTCACCGTCGACGCGCTGGCCACCCTGCCGGACGGCCGTCCGGGGGTGCGGCTGACCGTGGCCGACGACGGGGAGCGAGGGGGCGCGGAGGGCGGCACGGGTACGACGGTGACCTGGCAGTCTCCGCGGCGGCACTGAGCGGCCGGAGGAGCGCGCCACCGGTACATCGGGGATGACCGGCGCCGACTCCGCTCATCCCCGTACGCACACCGCACGATCACCGCTCGATCACCTGCTCCGGGGGGAGAGCCCGGCCCGAGCGAGCCGATCGCGGTTCTGGGGAGTCTAAGGGGCACCACCCCCGCGAGTCCCTCCCCAAAACGCACCGCTGTCCGCAAAACGCAAGCTCTTGCAGCGGAATGCGCGCGGTGTCTTACGGACCCGTGACACGACGGCCCGCGCGCTCGGTCGGCGCCGGGGCCTGTGCCTACGGTGGGCCCATGCGTGTACTGGTCACCGGCGGTGCCGGGTTCATCGGGTCCCATGTCGTCGACGCGCTCGCGGAGCACGGACACGAACCCGTGGTGTTCGACGTGCGGCAGGACGCGGCGGCGGACGTCCGGGACGCGGAGGCGGTCGCCCGCGCCCTCGACGGCGTGGACGCGGTCTGCCACCAGGCGGCGATGGTCGGCCTCGGCACCGGGTTCGCGGACGCGGCCGAGTACGTCTCCCGCAACGACCTGGGCACCGCCGTGCTGCTGACCGCGATGGCGGAGGCGGGGGTGCGCCGGCTGGTGCTCGCCGGGTCGATGGTCGTGTACGGGGAGGGACGGTACGAGTGCCCCCGGCACGGGGTGGTGCGGCCCGGGCCGCGTGCCGTCGCCGCGCTCGACGCGGGACTGTTCGAGCCGCGGTGCCCCGACTGCGGCCTCGAACTGACGCCGGGTCTGGTCGCCGAGGACGCGCCCGCCGACCCGCGCAACGTGTACGCGACGACCAAGCTCGCCCAGGAGCACCTGGCCGCGACGTGGGCGCGCGCGACGGGCGGCACGGCGGTGTCGCTGCGCTACCACAACGTGTACGGGCCCCGGATGCCGCGCGACACCCCGTACGCCGGTGTCGCCTCCTTCTTCCGCTCGGCGCTCGCACGCGGTGAGGCGCCGCAGGTGTTCGAGGACGGGCGGCAGCGGCGGGACTTCGTGCATGTACGGGATGTGGCGCGGGCCAATGTCGCGGCCCTGGAGGCGCTCGGGACCGCGGTCGCGCCGGGCGCGCTCACCGCGTACAACACCGGCAGCGGCGTCCCGCGCACCGTGGGCGAACTGGCCCGCGCGCTGGCCGACGCGCACGGCGGTCCCGTCCCCCGGGTCACCGGCGAGTACCGGCTCGGCGACGTCCGGCACATCACGGCCGACTCGGCGCGGCTGCGGGCCGAGCTCAGCTGGCGGCCGGAGGTCGAGTTCGTCGCGGGGATGAAGGAGTTCGCCGCCGTCTCAGCCTGAGGCGGCGGGCAGGGTCACCTCGAAGCGGCAGCCGCCGGGGATGTTCCGCACGGCGGCGTGCCCCTGGTGGGCCTCGACGATCCCGCGCACGATGGCGAGCCCGAGACCCGCTCCGGCCGGGGGCGTACGGGCGTGGGTGCCCCGCCAGCCGGTGTCGAAGACGCGGGGCAGATCGGCCTCCGGGATGCCGCCGCAGCCGTCGGAGACGGACAGCACGACACCGTGGGGCGAGCGCTCGGCGCCGACCGCCACGGTGCCGTCGGCCGGGGTCCGGCGGATCGCGTTGACCAGGAGGTTGCCCAGCACCCGGCTCATCTCCTTGCCGTCCACATCCACCGGGACAGGCGCGATGTCGTCACCGACGAGGCGTACCCCGTGCTCCCTGGCGAGTGGGTCGGCCCCGGCGAGGGCGTCGCCCACCAGGTCGTACAGCGAGATCCTGGTGGGGGCGAGGGTGAGGGCGCCGGCGTGGATCCGGGAGAGTTCGAAGAGGTCGCCGACCATGTCGTTGAGGCGTTCGACCTCGGTGCGGATCTGGCGCAGATAGCGGTCGGGGTCGGCGGCGACGCCGTCCTCCAGCGCCTCGGACATGGCGCGCAGCCCGGCCAGCGGGGTGCGCAGATCGTGCGAGATCCAGGCGACGAGTTCGCGCCGCGAGGTCTCCAGCATCCGCTCCCGCTCCCGCGAGTCCGCGAGCCGGGCGCTGGTGGCGGCCAGCTCCCGGCTGACCGCGGCCAGTTCGGCGGTGGCGGGCTCCGGGGGCGCGGTGAAGCCGCCGTCGTCGCCGAACGAGCGGGCGGCCAGCGCGAGTTCGTGGCTGCGGGCCACCACGCGCCGGCCCAGCAGCAGCGCGGTCCCCAGCGAGACGACCGCCGCCATGGCGACCACGGTCGTGACGACGCTGAGGTCGTGCGCGGACAGGAACATGGCCTGCGCCACCGCCAGCGTCCCCGCGAGCATCGCCCCGACGGCGACGGCGGCGACCACGGTGACCGACGCGGTCAGCGACCGCCGCCGCAGCAGCCACAGCGCACCGGCACCGCAGAGCCCGGCGGCGGCGGCGCCGAGGAAGGCGAAGAGGGCGATGAGGAGGGTGTCCAGCACGTCTACCGGCCCTCCCCCGCGCCGGGACCGGCGGAGCCCGTCTCCGGTGCACCCTCCGGCTCGAAGCGGTATCCGACCCCCCACACGGTCTGCACCAGCCGCGGGCGAGCCGGATCGGCTTCGATCTTGTTGCGCAGTCGACGGACGTGGACGGTGACGGTCGACAGGTCGCCGAAGTCCCAGCCCCACACCTCCCGCATCAGGTCGTCGCGGCTGTACGCGCGCCCCGGATGCCGCAGGAAGAAGGCGAGGAGGTCGAACTCGCGCAGGGTGAGGGCGAGTTCGGCGCCGTCCTTCGTGGCGCGGCGGGCCGCCGGGTCGACGGTGAGGCCGGCCGCCGCCAGCGGACGGACCGGGGCCCCGGCGGCGGGGCGCGACCTGCGCAGGACCGACTCCACCCGCAGCACCAGCTCGCGCGGGCTGAACGGCTTGGTCACGTAGTCGTCGGCACCGACCTCCAGGCCGAGGATGCGGTCGTCCTCGTCACCGCGCGCGGTGAGCATGACGACCGGGACCGGCCCGGTCTCGCGCAGCCTGCGGCACACCTCCAGGCCGTCCATGCCGGGCAGCATCAGGTCGAGGACGACGAGATCCGGCCAGTGCGCGGCCGCTCCGGCGAGGGCGCCCCGGCCGTCTCCGGCCCGGTCCACCAGATACCCGGCGCGTTCCAGGTATCCGGTGACGACCTCGGCGACGGTGGGATCGTCGTCGACGACGAGAACCCGGCCGGGCGCCCGCTGCTGCGGCTGCGGCTGTGGCTGTTCCATGCCCCCAGCGTCGCACCGCGCCCGCGCCCGCATCGCCCCGCGCCCGCCCCGGCATCCCCGACGTCCGTGTTTCGTAAGGAGCGGAAGCCCGTTTTGCCCGATTGATGTTCGTAGGGTGGACGCCGTGCTGATCTCCTCTCCGCCCCCGTCCGCCGAGAGCGTCGACGTCGTGCTGCCCTGCCTGAACGAGGCCGGGGCGCTGCCCTGGGTCCTGTCCCGCATTCCGCCGGGCTGGCGCGCGCTCGTCGTGGACAACGGATCCACCGACGGCTCCGCCGACCTCGCCCGCGAGCTCGGCGCCACCGTCGTGACCGAGACGCGGCGCGGCTTCGGCGCGGCCTGCCACGCGGGGCTGACCGCGGCCACGGCCCCGTACGTCTGCTTCTGCGACTGCGACGCCTCGCTGGACCCGGCGCTGCTCGTGCCGTTCGTCCGCGAGGTGCGCGCCGGGGAGGCCGACCTGGTGCTCGGCCGGCGCCGCCCGCAGGGCCGTGGCGCCTGGCCCGCGCACGCCCGCGCCGGCAATCTCGCGCTCGCCCGGATGCTGCGCCGCCGCACCGGCCTGCGCCTGCACGACCTCGGCCCGCTGCGCGCCGCCCGCCGCGAGGCGCTGCTCGACCTCGCCCTGACCGACCGCCGCAGCGGCTACCCGCTCCAGATGGTGGTGCGGGCCTCCGACGCGGGCTGGCGCGTGACGGAGCACGACGTCCCCTACCGCCCCCGCACCGGCACCTCGAAGGTGACGGGCACCTGGCGGGGGACCTTCCAGGCGGTACGCGACATGAACCGGGTCCTGTCCGAGGCACCGCGGCCGTGAGCGCCGCGCACCGTCCACGGCCGTCGCTCCACCGCGGGCGCCCGGCGCGTCGCCCCCGTCCCCAGCGCACCGGCGGCCCTGCCGCCCCCACCCCGACCGTGCGAGCCGGCGCCCCCGACTCCCCTTTCCGAGAGGCCCCATGACCACCCTCCTCGTCATCGCCAAGGAACCGCGCCCCGGCCGGGTCAAGACCAGGCTCACCCCGCCCTTCACCCCCGAGGAGGCGGCATCGCTCGCCGAAGCCGCCCTCGCCGACACCCTGCACACGGTGGCCGCCGCGCCCGCCCATCGCCGGGTGCTCGCGCTCGACGGCGCGCCGGGTCCCTGGCTGCCGCCCGGCTTCGACGTCGTGCTGCAGGGCACGGGCGGGCTGGACGAGCGGCTCGCGGCCGCCTTCGCCTCCTGTTCCGGACCGACGCTGCTGATCGGCATGGACACCCCGCAGGTGACGCCGGAGCTGCTCTCCGTGGAGTTCGGCACGCCCGGCTCGGCCCACGACGCCTGTTTCGGCCCGGCCGCCGACGGCGGTTTCTGGGCGCTGGGACTGAGCGATCCCGACCCCGCGCTCCTGCTCGGAGTGCCGATGTCGGCCCCCGACACGGGCGCCGTGCAGCGCGCCCGGCTCGTCGCGGCGGGCCTGCGCGTCAAGGACCTGCCGCCTCTGCTCGACGTGGACACGGCCGCCGACGCCCGGGCCGTCGCCGCCGAGGCCCCGCGGTCCCGCTTCGCCGCGCGGCTCGACCGGCTCCGGGCGGCGACCGCCCGATGACCGTCACGCACGGCCTCGGCCCGGCCCCGCACCGCGCCTGGTCCGCCGACCCCTACGCGGACGCCCTGCGCACCGGCCGCGGCCCTCTCTATCTGCGCCGCGGCGACGGCTGGCTGCTCCCTCTCGACGTGGAGCGCTGGTGCGCCCGCGCCGACACGGTGGACCGCGCGCTGCTCGACCGGTGCGAGGGGCCCGTCCTCGACGTCGGCTGCGGCCCGGGCCGGCTGGTCGCGGAACTCGCCGCCCGCGGCGTCCCCGCCCTCGGCATCGACATCAGCGCGGCCGCGGTCGCCCACACCACACGGCTCGGCGGCCCGGCCCTGCTGCGCTCCGTCTTCGCGCCGCTGCCCGGCGAGGGCCGGTGGGGCACCGTCCTGCTGGCCGACGGAAACCTCGGCATCGGCGGCGACCCGGCGGCGCTGCTCGCCCGCATCGCCCAGCTCCTGGAGCCCGGCGGCCTGCTGATCGCCGAGACGGCGCCGCTCGACGTCGACGAGCGGGTCAGCGTACGGATCGTCGGACCGACGGCCGCACAGAGCGCGCCGTTCCCCTGGGCCAGGGCCGGCACCCCGGCCCTGTTGCGGACAGCCGCCCGCGCCGCGCACTGGCGGCCCATCGCTCAGTGGTCGGCGGAGGGCCGCTGTTTCGCCGCCCTGCGCAGCCGGACCGACAGCAGCAGCGCCGAACCGGCGAAAAGCGCGGCGGTGATCAGCAGCCAGCGCCCGAGGAACCCGTCCGCCGACAGCGTGGTGGCCGACGTGTAGTGCGGGGCGGCCCGGCCGCTGATCATCGGGAACCACACGAGCAGCAACAGTCCCGACAGCATCGCCGGGACCCGCACGTGCCCGGCCCACGCCCGCCATCCGTCGGCGCCCGGACCCACGGCGCCGAGCGCCCCGAGGACGGCCCGGTCCACGGTCCCGTACAGCGGGAGGAGGACCAGGTCGTGCACGAGCGCCGCTCCGGCGAACCACAGGCAGACCAGGAACCAGTCCCCGGCCAGCAGCCGCACCCCGGCGTAGGCGGCGAGCGCGAACGAGCACATCAGCAGGACGAGTTGGAACGGACTGCCCAGCTTCATCGGACCGCCTCCCGGAGATCGCCGAAGGTCAGCCGCGCGACCCACTTCGTGTTCAGCACACCGGGCGCGGCGGGCACGATGATGCGGGCCGGATACCCGTGATCGGGCGTCAGGGCGGCCCCGTTCACCTCCAGCGCGAGCAGCGAGCGCGGGTCCCGTACCTGGGCGGCGCTCAGGGCGGCCCGCCGGAACGCGCCGCGCCGCTGCAACGACTCCACCAGCACGTCGGGCACCGCGTCCGCCGCGTGTCCGGCCAGTTCCGCCAGATCCCGCAGCCGCACGCCCCGCCACTGCTGATCGGACGTCGACCAGCCCTCCACACAGGCGATGGGCAGCGCCGCCGTGTGCAGCGGCAGCCGCGACAGCTCCGCCCTGCTGAGCCGCACGGTCCCGCCGGGCCCGTCGAGCACCAGCCGCCACGCCTCCTCCGCCGTCTCGCGCGGGTCGATCCCCCGGGACGCGGCGGTCTTGTTGATCTGGAACCCGCCGGGCCCGCTGCCCGGCTCCGTCCAGCCGTGCGGCGCGAGCAGCGCGGTCCGCCGGAGCGGACCGTCGAACCCGCGCCCCGCGGTGGTGGCGAACAGCAGCGCCGACGCGCCCCCGACCACGCCGAGCGCGCCCCGCCGCGACACGGTCGGCGCGGCGGGCCGCACCGCGGTCAGCTCGTCGCCGTCCCCGCCGCCGCGGAGCACGCCACGGCGCAGGTTCCGCACGGCGGCCGGTGCCCGCAGCACGACATGCAGGGCGAACGCGGCGAAGAACACCCACGCCCCGTAGAAATGCAGCGGGTAGAAGGAGCCGGGGAAGACGTACTCCAACTGCACGTTGAGCACCCCGGTGACGAACTCGAACAGCACCCCGCCGACCAGCATGAGCAGCGAGATCCGCTCCAGCGCGTGGGCGAGGGAACGCACGGGCGGCAGCGCGAAGAGCTTGGGCACCACCGACCACAGCTTGGCCAGCAGTACGGGGATCAGGGTGATCCCGAGCGTCACGTGGACGCCCTGGGTGAGCCGGTACAGCCAGTACGGGTGGGTGGGCCAGCCGAAGAGATAGAAGCCGAGCAGCCCCTTGTCCGGTGTCTTGTCGTTGACCGGCGAGAGGTCCGGGTTGTACGCGGCGTAGGACAGCAGCCCCGTCACGAACAGCACCGTGATCCCGAACAGCAGCGCCAGACCGAGCACAGAGGTGAACCACGGCCCGCGCAGCGGGCTGCGCCAGAACGCGGGGGAGGTCGGTGGAACAACCGAGTCGAACTTCCGTGACATGCGCCGACCGTAGGCCGCGGCACCCCGCGCCCGGGGGTCCCGACACATGACGAAACCCTGACGTCCGCCCGCGCCGCACCGCTTCCACCGGCCTGGCCGCCTAGCGTTTCCGGCGTGATCCGCTCTCTTCCCCGTGCCGTCCGCCGCGACCTCTGTGCCGTCGGGGCCGCCGTCCTTCTCGTCTCGGCGGCCGCGCTCGTCGGCACCTGGATCGAGCGCGAGTACGGCACCCTGCACGTGGGGTGGCCGCCGCTGTACGCGCGCCTGCTCCCGCACGTGGGCCCCGGCACCCCCGCCGCTCTCGTCGTCGCGGCGGCCGTCATCGCCTACGGCCCGCGCCTCGCCGCGCGACTGCCCTGGCGCGGGCTGCTCGCGGCGGCCTGGGCGACCGCCATGGCGTGGACCTGGTCCCTGGCCCTGATCGACGGCTGGCGGCGCGGCGTCGCCGACCGACTGACCACGAAGTACGAGTACCTCCAGGTCATCGACCGCTTCCAGGACATCCCGGCGACCCTGCGCGACTTCACCGGGCACATCCTGCTGCACTCCCCCGACCACTGGCCCCCGCACGTGGCGGGCCACCCCCCGGCGGCGACCCTCACCTTCGTTCTCCTGGACCGCCTCGGCCTGGGCGGCGGCGCGTGGGCGGGCGCGTGGGTCATCACCGTCGGCGCGGCGGCCTGCGCGGCGGTCCTGGTCACCGTGCGCGCGCTGGCATCCGAGGAACTGGCGCGCCGGGCGGCCCCGTTCCTGGCCATGACCCCCGCGGCCGTCTGGATGGGCACGTCGGCGGACGGTTACTTCACGGCCGTCGCCGCCTGGGCCGTGGCCTGTCTGGCGCTGGCGGTGACGGGCCACCGCCCCCGCCTCACGGGTTTCGCGGCGGGCCTGCTGTTCGGTCTGACCTGCTACCTCAGCTACGGCCTGACGCTGTTCGCGCTCGTCGCGGGCGCGGTCCTGCTCCTCGGCACCCGCCGGCTGCCCCCGCTGCCGTACGCCCTGGCGGGCCTCGTCGTGGTCCCGGCGCTGTTCACGCTCCTGGGCTTCGACTGGTGGGAGGCGTATCGCCTGCTGACCACCCGCTACTACGAGGGCGCGGGCGGCATCCGTCCGTACGCCTACTGGGTGTGGGCCAACCTCGCGTGCACGGTCCTGCTGATCGGCCCGGCCACGGTCGCGGGCCTGCGCCGCGCGGCCACCGCCCCCACCGGCCCGCCCCGTCGTCTGGCCCTCCTGACGGCGGCCGCCCTGGCGGCACTGCTCCTGGCCGACCTCTCCGGCATGAGCAAGGCGGAGACGGAACGCATCTGGCTCCCCTTCGCGGCCTGGCTCCCCGCCTCCTGCGCCTTCCTTCCGGCTCCCCGCGCCTGGCTCGCCGCCCAGGCCGCACTGGCCCTGCTGCTGAACCACCTGCTGTTGACGGGATGGTGAACGCGGCGCACGAGAATGCAGCCTCCCGAGTGACAGAAGACCCGCCACGGTTTACGTGACGGGTCATCAGGTTACGTTCAGGCTGGCTGCATCGTTTCTGCGCCCTGAAGGTGTGGTGGGGCGGGTGGGACTCGAACCCACGGCCGACGGATTATGAGTCCGCTGCTCTAACCGGCTGAGCTACCGCCCCGTACGGCGCGCCGCGCACATTTGTGCGCGCCGTCTGCCGCAGCATAGCCGCTCATACGATCTCCTGCTTCGGATGGTTCGGCTCTGCACGACCTTGAGGACATCGCCCGCGGCCGGTCGGTTCCACCAGGCACGAAAAGTCCCCCCGGAGTGAACTCCGAGGGGACTTGTTCGACAGCTCTCCCGACTGGACTCGAACCAGTAACCTGCCGGTTAACAGCCGGCTGCTCTGCCAATTGAGCTACAGGAGATCGAGCTCCCCCGACTGGACTCGAACCAGTAACCTGCCGGTTAACAGCCGGCTGCTCTGCCAATTGAGCTACAGGGGAATGACCTCGTTGCTTCGAACGCGGGTGCCCGGGTACTTGCCAGGCGGCGTGCGCTCGCTGCGACACATACATTAGCGCAAGCAGGGGGGTGCTCCGCCAATCGGTATCCCCCGGCGATCATCGGGCACGACGATGACCGCCACGACGACCGCATCGTCCATGACGCCTCGCAAGGGAAAGGGTGGCCGACATGCGCTACCGGCTCACATTCATCGCCGGTCTGGCCCTGGGTTACGTACTGGGCACCAGGGCCGGGCGCGAGCGGTACGAGAAGCTCAAGAAGACCGCCCGCGAGATCTCCCAGAACCCCGCCGTACGCAATACGGCCGAGTCGGCCGCGCAGCAGACGCGCGAGTACGCCGGCAAGGCGTTCCACTCCGTCAGCGCCAAGGTGGAGGGCAAGGTTCCGGACTCCGTGGCCGACCGGGTGCGGTCGCTGCGGGAGCGCGGCACCGGCGGCGATGACGACGACTGGGGCACCAGCAACAC
Organism: Streptomyces sp. NPDC046716; assembly: GCF_040645755.1. NCBI lineage: Bacteria > Bacillati > Actinomycetota > Actinomycetes > Kitasatosporales > Streptomycetaceae > Streptomyces > Streptomyces sp. NPDC046716. The sequence continues at coordinate 13,612 of NZ_JBEYYU010000010.1, read as the reverse complement.
CTGAGGGCACACGCACCTTGGCGGTGCGGCAGAATTTCAGGCATGGGGATAGTCGCCGGGCTGGACAGTTCGCCCGATTTCACGCGCATTGTCGTTTGTGACGCGGACACCGGAGCCGTGCTCCGGCAGGGGTACGCCCCTCATCCGCTGGAGACAGCGGAGGGCGGCGGTCGGCCCAGTGACGTCGACCCCCAGGCCTGGCTGCTGTCGCTCGGCGAAGCGGCCGGCGGCGGGCTACTGGAAGGCGTGCAGGCCATCGGCGTGTCGGCGCAGGCCAACGCGCTGGTGCCGCTCGACGGACAGGGCAACACCGTGCGCCCGGCCCTGGTGGGCGCCGACAAGCGGGCGCAGGTCGCGGCCGCCGATCTGATCGACCGGCTCGGCTCGCGCGAGGCGTGGGCCGAGGCGGTGGGCTCCGTGCCGCAGGCCGCGCAGCCGGTGACCAAGCTGCGCTGGCTGGCGCGGGCCGAGCCGGAGAACGCGCAGCGGGTGGCCTTCCTCATGCAGGCGCACGACTGGCTGGTGTGGCAGCTGCTCGGGCGCCCGACCCGGCGGACCACCGACCGCGGCGGGGCCTCGGGCACCGGCTACTGGTCCGCGGCCGCCGGTTCCTGGCGGCCCGACCTCGTGGAGCTGGCACTCGGACAGCGGGCCGCGCTGCCGGAGGTGCTCGGCCCCGGCGACGCCGCGGGGACGACCCCGGAGGGGCTGATCATCTCGGCCGGGACCGGGGAGACCATGGCCGCCGCCTTCGGGCTCGGCGTCTCCCCCGGGGACGCCGTCGTCTCGCTCGGCGCGTCCGGCTCGGTGATGGCCGTGCACCACGAGGCGCTGGTGGACTCCAGCGGCTCCATCACCTCGCTGGCCGATGCCACCGGCATGCATCTGCCGGTGGTGCACACGCTGAACGCGGTGCGCACACTGCGCGGCACCACGGAGATGCTGGGGCTCGACGGCGGACTCGAAGAGCTGTCCGAGCTCGCCATGAAGTCGACGCCGGGCGCCCACGGACTCGTACTCCTGCCGTATCTGGAGGGCGAGAAGACGCCGAATCTGCCGCACACGGCCGGCACCCTCAGCGGGCTGCGGCGGGAGTCCATGAAGCCCGAGCACCTGGCGCGGGCCGCCTTCGAGGGCATGGTGTGCGGGCTCGCCGACGCCCTGGACGTGCTGCGCGGGCGCGGGGTCGAGGTGCGGCGGGTGTTCCTGCTCGGCGCGGCCGCCGAGCTGCACGCGGTGCAGGCCGTGGCGCCGATGCTGTTCGGCACCCAGGTCGTGGTGCCGCAGCCCGCCGACTACGCGGCGATCGGCGCGGCCCGGCAGGCCGCGTGGGCGATGAGCGGGCAGCTGCCGATGTGGCAGGGCGCGGCCACCCAGGTCTTCGAGCCGGGAGAGGAGCTGGCGGTGGGACAGGCGGTGCGCCAGCAGTTCCGTGCGGTGCGTGAGCAGATCCACCCCGGGGCGTTCGCGCAGCCATAGCAGTACGGCGTTTACGTGGCCTGTGCGTGGCCGGTCTTTGAGCACTCTTGGGTTAATCGGTTGAGGTAACGCGGGTGGAGTGTCGGACGATAGGGGTCCATGCGTCGTCGTCGTTTCGGCGAGGACGCGTCCCCCTCCCCAACCGCTCTCATCCAGTTCGCCGACCACCGAGAGACAGAGCGTGCTCATACGACTCCTGCGGACCTACCTCGGTCCGTACAAGAAACCCATCGGGTTGCTCGTCCTGCTGCAGTTCCTGCAGACCTGCGCGGCCCTGTATCTGCCCACTCTGAACGCGGACATCATTGACAACGGTGTCGTCGACGGCGATACCGGCTACATCCTCACGTACGGCGCGTTGATGCTGGGCATCACGGTCGTCCAGGTCGTCTGCAACACCGGCGCCGTGTACTTCGGCGCCCGCACCGCCGCCGCGCTCGGCCGCGACGTGCGGGCCGGGGTCTTCGACCGGGTGCAGTCCTTCTCCGCCCGCGAGGTCGGCCGCTTCGGGGCGCCCTCGCTGATCACCCGCACCACGAACGACGTGCAGCAGATCCAGATGCTGGTGCTGATGGGCTTCACGCTGATGGTGTCGGCGCCGATCATGTGCGTCGGCGGTGTGATCCTGGCGCTGGGGCTCGACGTGCCCCTGTCGGGCGTGCTGCTGGCCGTGCTGCCCGTCATGGCGATCGTGCTGACGCTGATCATCCGCAAGATGCGGCCGCTGTTCCGGTCCATGCAGGTCAAGCTGGACACCGTGAACCGGGTGCTGCGCGAGCAGATCACCGGCAACCGCGTCATCCGCGCCTTCGTGCGGGACGACTTCGAGAAGGACCGGTTCGGCGTGGCCAACTGGGACCTGACCGAGACCTCGCTGGCCACCGGCCGGATCATGGCACTGATGTTCCCGTTCGTGATGACGATCGTGAACGTCGCCTCCGTCGCCGTGGTCTGGTTCGGCGCCCACCGCATCAACAGCGGCGGCATGCAGATCGGCGACCTGACCGCGTTCCTCGCGTATCTGATGCAGATCGTGATGAGCGTGATGATGGCGACCTTCATGTTCATGCAGGTGCCGCGCGCCGAGGTGTGCGCGGAGCGCGTGCAGGAGGTGCTCGACACCGAGTCCAGCGTCGTCCCGCCCGCCGCCGACACCTCCGTACGGGAACTGCGCCGGCACGGGCACCTGGAGATCCGCGGCGCCGAGTTCGGCTATCCGGGCGCCGAGGAGCCGGTGCTGCGGTCGGTGGACCTCGTGGCCAGGCCCGGGGAGACCACGGCGATCATCGGCTCGACCGGCAGCGGCAAGTCGACGCTGCTCGGCCTGGTGCCCCGGCTGTACGACACCACCGCGGGGACCGTGTACGTGGACGGTGAGGACGTCCGCGGCATCGATCCCGAGCTGATGGCCAGGACGGTCGGACTCGTCCCGCAGAAGCCCTACCTGTTCTCGGGGACGGTCGCCTCCAACCTCCGGTACGGGCGGCCCGACGCGACCGACGAGGAGCTGTGGCACGCCCTCGAGGTGGCGCAGGCCAAGGAGTTCGTCGGCCGGCTGGAGGGCGGGCTCGACGCGGCCGTCGCCCAGGGCGGGACGAACGTCTCCGGTGGCCAGCGCCAGCGGCTCGCCATCGCGCGCACGCTCGTGCAGCGGCCGGAGATCTACCTCTTCGACGACTCCTTCTCCGCGCTCGACTACGCCACGGACGCCGCCCTGCGCCGGGCGCTCGGCGCCGAGACCGCCGAGGCGACCGTGGTGATCGTGGCCCAGCGCGTGGCCACCATCCGGGACGCCGACCGGATCATCGTCCTCGACGAGGGCCGGGTCGTCGGCACCGGACGCCACCACGAGCTGATGGCCGACAACGAGACGTACCGGGAGATCGTTCTCTCCCAGCTGACGGAAGCGGAGGCCGCCTGATGAGCGGGCCGATGGCGGCGCGGATGGCGGCCGGTGGGCCCGGTTCGCGCTCGATGGACTTCAAGGGGTCCGGCAAGCGGCTGCTGAAGCGGCTGGCCGCCCACCGGGCCTCGGTGGTGGCCGTGCTGGTCGCGGTGGTGATCAGCGTGGGCCTCTCGGTGGTCGGGCCGAAGATCCTCGGTCACGCCACCGACCTGCTGTTCGGCGGGATCATCGGCGGGCAGACGCCCGCCGGGCAGACCAAGGAACAGGTCATCGAGGGCCTGCGGGCCAAGGGCGACTCCGGCATGGCCGACATGCTCGGCGGCGTCGACTTCACACCCGGCCAGGGCGTCGACTTCGACGCGATCGGGCGGGTCCTGCTGCTCGCGCTCGCGGTGTTCGCGGTGGCGGGCCTGGCGATGATGATCGGCACCCGGCTCGCCAACCGGGCGATCAACCTGGCCGTGGCCAAGCTCCGCACGGACATGCAGGCCAAGCTGTCGCGGCTGCCGCTGTCGTACTACGACAAGCAGAAGCGCGGCGAGGTGCTGAGCCGGGCGACCAACGACATCGACAACATAGGGCAGACGCTCCAGCAGACGATGGGCCAGATGCTCAACTCGCTGCTGACCATCATCGGCGTCCTGACCATGATGTTCTGGATCTCGTGGCTGCTCGCGCTGGTCGCGCTCGTCACGGTGCCGCTGTCGGTGTTCGTCGCGGCGAAGGTCGGCAAGCGGTCGCAGCCGCAGTTCGTGCAGCAGTGGAAGACCACGGGCCGGCTGAACGCGCACATCGAGGAGATGTACACCGGGCACACGCTGGTGAAGGTGTTCGGGCGGCAGAAGGAGTCGGCGGAGCTGTTCGCCGAGCAGAACGAGGCGCTGTACGAGGCCGCGTTCAAGGCGCAGTTCAACAGCGGCATCATGCAGCCGCTGATGTTCTTCATCTCGAACCTGAACTATGTGCTGGTCGCGGTGGTCGGCGGGCTGCGGGTGGCCTCCGGCACCCTGTCGATCGGTGACGTGCAGGCCTTCATCCAGTACTCGCGCCAGTTCTCGATGCCGCTGACGCAGGTCGCGTCGATGGCGAACCTGGTGCAGTCCGGAGTGGCGTCCGCCGAGCGGATCTTCGAACTGCTCGACGCCGAGGAGCAGTCGCCCGACCCGGCCACCGGCGAGAAGCCGCAGAACCTGCGCGGGCACGTCGAGTTCGAGCACGTCGCCTTCCGCTACGAGGAGGACAAGCCGCTCATCGAGGACCTGTCGCTCACCGCGGAGCCGGGTCACACGGTGGCCATCGTGGGGCCGACGGGCGCGGGCAAGACCACGCTCGTCAATCTGCTGCTGCGGTTCTACGACGTCAGCGGCGGCCGCATCACCCTCGACGGGGTCGACATCGCGAAGATGTCCCGCGACGAACTGCGGGCCGGGATCGGCATGGTCCTCCAGGACACCTGGCTGTTCGGCGGCACCATCGCGGAGAACATCGCGTACGGCGCCGCGAAGTCCACGACCCGCGAGGACGTGGAGGCGGCGGCGAAGGCCGCGCACGCGGACCGGTTCATCCGGACGCTGCCCGACGGCTACGACACCGTGATCGACGACGAGGGCACCGGCGTCAGCGCCGGTGAGAAGCAGCTCATCACCATCGCGCGGGCGTTCCTGTCCGACCCGGTGATCCTGGTCCTCGACGAGGCGACTTCCTCCGTCGACACCCGGACCGAGGTGCTGATCCAGAAGGCGATGGCGCGGCTCGCCTCAGGGCGGACGTCGTTCGTCATCGCGCACCGTCTGTCGACGATCCGCGATGCCGACACGATTCTGGTCATGGAGAACGGGGCGATCGTCGAGCAGGGCTCGCACGATGCGCTGGTCGCCGCCGGCGGGGCTTATCAGCGGTTGTACGAGGCCCAGTTCGCGCAGGCTGTGGCCGAGGTGGACTAATCGCCCTGGGGGCGTGGGCAATCTGTCGGGTGCCGGTCGTGTGTGGCCGGTCGCGCAGTTCCCCGCGCCCCTACGGGGCGCTAGTCCAGGTAGCCCCTCAGCTGGTCGGCGAAGGCGTGGTCCCTCAGTTTGTTGAGGGTTTTCGACTCGATCTGGCGGATGCGTTCGCGGGTGACGCCGAAGATGCGGCCGATCTCCTCCAGGGTGCGGGGGCGGCCGTCGGCGAGGCCGTAGCGGAGCTGGACCACCTTGCGTTCGCGTTCGCCGAGGGTGGAGAGGACCGCCTCCAGGTGTTCGCGCAGGAGAAGGAAGGCCGCCGACTCCACGGGGCTCGTCGCGTCGCCGTCCTCGATGAGGTCGCCGAGCGCGACGTCGTCCTCCTCGCCGACCGGGGCGTGCAGCGAGACGGGTTCCTGGGCCAGGCGCAGGACTTCGCTGACGCGCTCGGGGGCCAGCTCCAGGTGGGCCGCCACCTCTTCGGGGGTGGGTTCGTAGCCGCGTTCCTGGAGCATGCGGCGCTGGACGCGGACGACCCGGTTGATCAGCTCGACGACGTGGACCGGGACCCGGATGGTGCGTGCCTGGTCGGCGAGGGCGCGGCTCATCGCCTGCCGGATCCACCAGGTCGCGTACGTCGAGAACTTGTAGCCGCGCGCGTAGTCGAACTTCTCCACCGCGCGGATCAGGCCGAGGTTGCCCTCCTGGACCAGGTCGAGCATGGTCAGGCCGCGGCCCACGTAGCGCTTGGCCACGGAGACGACCAGGCGCAGGTTCGCCTCGATCAGGCGGCGCTTGGCCATCCGGCCCATCACCACCAACTTGTCGAGGTCGAGGGTGAGTCGGGTACCGAGGTCGGGCGCCTTGGTGAGCTTTTCCTCGGCGAACAGGCCCGCCTCCACACGCCGCGCCAGGTCCACCTCCTCGGCCGCGGTGAGCAGGGGGATGCGGCCGATCTCGCGCAGGTACTGGCGGAACAGGTCGGAGGACGGGCCGCTGGTGTCGGCGCGGGCGCCGCGTACCGGTTCGGGCGGGTCGACGCTCTGCCCGGCCTCCGCCTCCTGCGGCTCCGCGGACTCCGATGGCTCGGGCGCCGGGGGGTCGTCCGACTCGGGATGGTGCGTGACGCGGCTCTGTGGCGGCACCGTGGAGAGGACGTCGGCGTCCCCCGCGGCATCGGGGTCGGACAGGGCCTGCGCTGTGCTGTCGCTTTGGGTGAGGGTCTGGGTCTGCACGGGGGCGACCTCCAAGGTGATCGCTTCTGAGGCGTGCGGCAGGGGGGCGGCAGCGGCGTCGCCGCCGCTGTCCGTCCCGTACGCGATGAGCGGAACCGCGGGGGTTTCGGACCCTTTGCTGTCCGGGCTCCGGCCGCGCTCCGAGGACTCAGGCACCGCCACCCAGTGTGGAGTACGACACAGTGCCGCCACGAGGGGCGTGCGATGACTTTTTGAGTCCGGTGCGTGACCGCTCGGTTACCGTGCTGTACGGGTGCCCCTGCTTCCCGGTCCGGAACACGGGCAAACGGCGCATGCGCGTACAGGGGGTTGTCCGCCCCGCCAGGGGCGCGGGGAACTGCGCGACCAGCCCCCACCGGGGCCGCACCCGCCAACGGCGCTGTACTGGCCGCCCATGAGGCGCTCACCCCGCACCGGGGTGCCGCCAAGGCGGGGCGGAGCTACAGTGCGTCGGCGCCGCGTTCCCGGAGGGACTGGTCGTATTGCTGGAGGACCCACAACTCGTTCTGGACCGCGACCAGTTGCGCCGGGTCACCCGCCGAGTGGAGGCGGGTGAAGGTGCCCTGGACGTCCCGGATGCGGCGCTCCACGGCACGGCGCCGCACCGCGACGAGCTGCATGTCGGCGTAGGCCTGGTCGACGGTCTTGCGGTGGATGGCCTCGACGGCCAGCTCGGTGACCATCGCGCGCACCGCGTCGTCGGGCGCGGCCTCGCGCACGCCGACGAGGTAGGTGTGCGAGTCGTGCACGCCCTGCTCGGCGCCGCCCGCGTCGAGGATGGCGGCGCGCACGGCGGCGTACGGCGCGGCGGTGAACTCGTCGACCCCGTACGCGTCGAACATCGGGGACACCAGCTCCGGGTTCTGCAACGCCAGCTTGAGCAGCTCGCGCTCGGTGGTGAACACCGGATTGCGCAGGGTGAGGGCGGGCCCGCCGAAGGCGTGCGGCGCGGCGCCGAGCGGTGCCGCCTGCGGGGAGCTGGCCGGCGCGGGCCCCTTGCCGCCCCGGTCGCGGGCCCAACGGGCCAGCTGCGCCACCCGCTTGACCACGAACTGGGTGTCGAGGATGCCGAGCATCCCGGCGAGCTGGACGGCGACCTCGTGCTGTGAGGCGCTGTTCTTGATGCGGGCGACGACGGGCGCGGCCTCGTCGAGCGCGGCGGCGCGGCCGGCCGGGGTCTCCAGGTCGTAGCGCGCGACGATCTGGCGGAGCGCGAACTCGAAGAGCGGGGTGCGGGGCTGGACGAGGTCGGAGACCGCGTCGTCGCCCTTGGCCAGGCGCAGGTCGCACGGGTCCATGTTGTCCGGCGCGATGGCGATGTACGTCTCGGCGGCGAACTTCTGGTCGTCCTCGAAGGCGCGCAGGGCGGCTTTCTGGCCCGCCGCGTCGCCGTCGAAGGTGAAGATGACGCGCGCCGAGCCGTTGTCCATCAGCAGCCGGCGGAGGATCTTGATGTGGTCGCCGCCGAAGGCCGTGCCGCAGGTGGCGATGGCCGTGGTGACACCGGCGAGGTGGCAGGCCATGACGTCGGTGTAGCCCTCGACGACGACGGCGCGGGAGGACTTGGCGATGTCCTTCTTCGCGAGGTCGATGCCGTAGAGGACCTGCGACTTCTTGTAGATCGGGGTCTCTGGCGTGTTCAGGTACTTCGGGCCGTTGTCGTCGTCGCGCAGGCGGCGGGCGCCGAAGCCGACGACCTCGCCGCCGATGTCGCGGATCGGCCACATCAGCCGGCCGCGGAAGCGGTCGATGGGGCCGCGGCGGCCTTCCTGGGAGAGCCCGGAGAGGGTCAGCTCCTTGTCGCTGAAGCCCTGGCCGCGCAGGAAGCGGGTCAGGTGGTCCCAACCCGCCGGGCTGTAGCCGACGCCGAAGTGGGCGGCCGCGGCCTGGTCGAAGCCGCGCTCGGCGAGGAACTTCCGGCCGATCTCGGCTTCCGGGGACCCCAGCTGATCGACGTAGAACTGCGCGGCGACCTTGTGCGCCTCGACCAGGCGGATGCGCTCGCCGCGCTGGTGGGTGGGGTTGTACCCGCCCTCCTCGTAGCGCAGCGTGATGCCCGCCTGGCCGGCCAGCCGCTCGACCGCCTCGGAGAAGGAGAGGTGGTCGATCTTCATCACGAACGTGATGGTGTCGCCGCCTTCTTGGCAGCCGAAGCAGTGGAAGAACCCCTTGCTCGGACTGACCTGGAAGGACGGGGACTTCTCGTCGTGGAAGGGGCACAGCCCCTTCAGGTTCCCGCCGCCCGCGTTGCGCAGCTGCAGATACTCGGACACCACGGCGTCGATCGGGACCGCGTCCCGAACCGCCTTCACGTCCTCGTCATTGATCCTGCCAGCCACGCGGCAAGTCTACGGTCCCCCACGGACAGTCCCGTCACTCCTCCAGAAGATCGGCGAGCGGGACGGTCGGGTCCGACAGACGCTCCGTGCCGGGCCTCGCCCCGGTGCGGATCAGCTGCTGGATCGGGTCCGTGACGTCCCACACATTCACGTTCATCCCCGCGAGGACCTGGCCGTCCTTCAGCCAGAAGGCGATGAACTCGCGCTTGCCCGCGTCGCCCCGGATCACCACCTGGTCGTAGCTGCCCGGGGGCGCCCAGCCCGAGTACTCCAGGCCCAGGTCGTACTGGTCGGAGAAGAAGTAGGGCACCCGGTCGTAGGTGACCTCCTGGCCGAGCATGGCGCGGGCCGCGGCCGGGCCGCCGTTCAGCGCGTTCGCCCAGTGCTCCACGCGCAGGCTCCGGCCGTACAGCGGGTGCTGGAGTCCGGCGACGTCGCCGGCCGCGAAGATGTCCGGGTCGGAGGTGCGCAGCGCCGCGTCGACCGCGATGCCGCCGCCGTGCTCGCGGTCCACCAGGTCGAGGCCCGCGGATTCGGCGAGCGCGGTGCGCGGGGCGGCGCCGATCGCGGCGAGCACGTCGTGCGCCGGGTGTTCCTCGCCGTCGTCGGTGAGAGCGGCGAGGACCATGCCGTCGTGGCCGGTGATCTCGGTGAGCCGGGCGCCGAAGTGGAAGCGGACGCCGTGGTCGCTGTGCAGCTCGGTGAAGATCTGGCCGATCTCCGGGCCGAGGACGGAGTGCAGCGGGGTGTCCTCCGGCTCGACGACGGTGACCTCGGCGCCGTACTCGCGCGCGGCGGCGGCGATCTCCAGGCCGATCCAGCCGGCGCCCGCGATCACCAGGTGGCCGTTGTCCCGGCCGAGGGAGGCCAGGACGTGCTTCAGGCGCTCGGCGTGGGCGAGGCGGCGCAGGTGGTGGACGCCCGCGAGGTGGGTGCCGGGGATGTCGAGGCGGCGCGGCTCGGCGCCGGTGGCGAGCAGCAGCTTGTCGTAGCGGATGAGGGTGGCGTCGCCGAGCCGGACCGTTCTGGCCGCGCGGTCGATCGCGGTCACCGTCTGGCCGAGGTGCAGCTCGATGTCGTGGCTCGCGTACCAGGCCGGTTCATGGACGAAGACGCTGTCCCGCTCCTCCTTGCCCTGCAGATAGCCCTTGGACAAGGGCGGACGCTCGTACGGGTGGTCCCGTTCGTCACCGATGAGGATCACTCGGCCGGTGAAGCCCTCCGAGCGGAGTGTCTCGGCGGCCTTCGCGCCGGCGAGCCCTCCTCCGACGATGACGAACGTCTGGTCCGCGTCGACCACTTGATGCCTCCTCGTTGCGCTGCCGTCATATGCGAGCGTCCCGCACGCAGCGTGATGGGGGAAGGGGGCGTGGCCCTATCGGGGCACGCCCCCGGTTACTTTTGCCTACGCGCCGTAGCGGATCACACCGTCCGGCGGGTGCGGGTCGTGGTGGGTTGCTCGCGCAGTTCCCCGCGCCCCTACGGGGCGCCTTGCGTCAGCCTTGCGTGCAATGTGCGGGCTGAAGCGTCCGTCAGGGAGGCGATCTGGTCGACGATCACGCGCTTCTTCGTGCGGTCGTCGGGGGCGTCCTCGAAGAGGGCGCGGAACTGGGGGTCCAGGCCGTCGGGGGCGCGGGCCGTGAGGGCCTCGGCCAGCTCGGCGACCACGATCCGCTGGTCGGCGCGGAGCCGCTCCTGCTGCGGGCGCTGCATCACGTACCGGTCGGCGACCGCCTTGAGAACCGCGCACTCGTACCGGGCCCCGCGCGGGACGACCAGTTCGGCGTCGTACCGGGTGAGGGGCCCGGTGCCGTACCGCGCCCGGGTCGCGCCCTCGGCGGCCAGGCAGAACCGGCCGATGAGCTGGCTCGTGGCGTCCTTGAGGCGGGCCTGGGCGACCGCCGTGCCGTCGTAGCCGTGCGGCCACCACTCCTGGTCGAGGAGGCGGTCGAGGGCGGCGGCCAGCTCGGCGGGATCGGTGTCCGCCGGGACGTAGCGCCCGATGGCGACCGCGAAGATGTCGGCGCGCTCCGGCTCCGCGTGCAGCACGATCGGGTCCAGGTGACCGGCGTGCAGTCCGTCCTCCATGTCGTGCACCGAGTACGCGACGTCGTCCGCCCAGTCCATGACCTGGGCCTCGAAGCAGGTGCGGCGGCCCGGCGACGTCTTGCGCACCCAGTCGAAGACGGGGCGGTCGTCCTCGTACACCCCGAACTTCACCGAGTGCGGGTCCGTGGGGTGCTCGCCGCGCGGCCACGGGTACTTCGTCGCCGCGTCGAGCGCCGCCCGCGTCAGGTTCAGTCCTACGCTGACCAGCTCGCCCGAGCCCTCGGCGCGGACGAAGCGCTTGGGCTCGATGCGGGTGAGGAGGCGCAGCGACTGGGCGTTCCCCTCGAAGCCGCCGCAGTCCTCGGCCACTTCGTTGAGCGCCTGCTCGCCGTTGTGCCCGAAGGGCGGGTGGCCCATGTCGTGGGAGAGGCAGGCCGTCTCGACGAGGTCGGGGTCGCAGCCGAGCGCCGCGCCCAGCTCCCGGCCCACCTGGGCGCACTCCAGGGAGTGGGTCAGCCGGGTGCGCGGGCTGGCGTCCCAGTGGCGGCTCGTGGTGCCCGGGGTGACGACCTGGGTCTTTCCGGCGAGGCGGCGCAGCGCCGCCGAGTGCAGGGCCCGGGCCCGGTCGCGCTGGAACGCGGTGCGGCCCGGACGCTTGTCGGGCTCGGGGGCCCAGCGCTCGATCGCGTCCTCGTCGTACGTCTCGCTGCCTTCCATGCCCTGACAGTAGACGCAGCCACCGACAGAAGGGCAGCGTGCGCGGGGGGGCCGCGCGCGCTTCAGGCCGACGCCAGGTGCGGGGTGCGGGCGGGGCCGGGCGCGGCGAGCGCGGTGTCGTAGCGGTGCAGGACGAGCCGGGCCATCGCCGGGTGGGTGCCGAGCGGGGCCGCGGCGATCCCCTGGCCCGGGGGGAGCGCGGCGGCGGACTCGTCGGCGAAGCGGCCGGGCGCGGTGAAGTAGGAGGCGACGGCGATCCGGGTGCGGCCGCGCGCGGCGAGGGCGCGGACGGCGGTGGCCACGTCGGGCGCGGCGGCGGAGGCGTAGCCGGGGACGACCGGGACGCCCAGGCGGCGGGCGAGGAGGTCGGCGGTGCGGCGGGTGTCGACGGCGGCCTGCGGGTCGCGCGAGCCGGCGGCGGCGAGGACCACTCCGGTGCTCCGGCGCTCGGGCTCGGGCTCGGGGCCCTCGGGCCAGCCCGCCTCCGTGAGCCGGTCGTGCAGCGCGTCGACGAGCAGCGGGTGCGGGCCGAGCGGGGCGGCGACGCGGGTGAGCAGGTGGTCCGCGGCGGCCGCCGCCGCGGGGATGTCCCGCTTGACGTGGTGGCCGCGGGAGAGGAGGAGGGGGACCAGGACGGCCGGGCCCGCCGGGAGGTCGGCGAGGGTGTCGCCGAGCAGCGGGGCGTTCAGCTCGATGTGGCCGAGGCGGACCGTCAGGCCGGGGCGCAGCGCGCGGATGCCCGCCACCAGTTCGGTGACGGTGGCGAGGGCGGCGGGGTTGCGGCTGCCGTGCGCCACGAGCACCAGGGCCGGGGGGCGGGGGCGGCCGCGCAGGGGGCGCCGGTTGCTGAGCTGGGTGCCGAGTTGAGTACTGATCATGGTGAGGAGTCCCGCGGTGCTGTCCAGTTCCGCCGTGGCGGCGTCGAGTTCTGTCGTGCGGGAGTGGTGGGTGCCGTACGACGTGTCCGTCATGGAGCGATCCTGCCGGAGGAGGGTTGCCGGGCTGTTGCGGGGTGGTGACGAGTGGTTGCGGGGGGTTCACCGGCGGGTACCCGGCGCGGTGAGCGTGAACCGTGGGGGCCCTGACGGCGTCCTGTGCCTGCGAGAGCCGCTGTCTGCCCGGAGGTCACGTCCGATGCGCCTGCCCCGCCCGCGTCTGCCCCGTACCCGCCCGGAACAGCGGCGGGCGGTGCAGGTGGTGATGGCGCTGTGCGTGCTGGCGCTGGCGCCGGCGACCTGGATGTTCACGACGTCCGGTGACCGGCTGCGCGGGGTTCACGACGTGCCGCGTACCGATGTGGCCGTGGTGTTCGGCGCCGGGCTGTGGAACGGGGAGCCGTCGCCGTATCTCGCCCACCGGCTCGACGCGGCGGCCGAGCTGTACCGCTCCGGGCGGGTGCGGGTGCTGCTCGTCACCGGGGACAACAGCCGCGCCGAGTACGACGAGCCCGACGCCATGCGTACGTATCTGACCCGGCACGGGGTTCCGTCGCGGGCCGTCGTCAGCGACTACGCCGGGTTCGACACGTGGGACTCGTGCGTGCGCGCCAAGAAGATCTTCGGGGTGGACCGGGCCGTGCTGGTCACTCAGGGGTTTCATGTGCGGCGGGCGGTGGCTCTGTGCGAGGCGGCCGGGGTCTCGTCCTATGGGGTCGGGGTGGACGAGGTGCATGACGTGACCTGGTACGCCGGGGGTGCGCGGGAGGTTCTGGCCGCCGGGAAGGCTGCCGTCGACGCCGTGTTCCGGCCGGATCCGCACTTTCTGGGCCGCCGGGAGGACGGTGTCCGGGCGGCACTGGCCCACCACTGATCGCGCCGTTCTCCGCCTGCGGGCCGGTGGGGGCTGGTCGCGCAGTTCCCCGCGCCCCTGAAACGAGCTTCGCTCGTCCAGGGGAGGCTGCGCGAAGCGCATGCCTCAGGGGCCTCGACGTCGACCCTCCACTCCGTC
>NZ_JBEYYU010000009.1:106650-204589 GCF_040645755.1 Streptomyces sp. NPDC046716 | reverse complement strand
GCCCAGGAGGCCTACGACAGCGTGCGCACGCTGGTCGCCGAGACCGTCGAGAAGGATCCCGAGCTGCGGGCCCCGCACACCGGGTGTGCGGGGCCCCTTCGCGCGCGAGGTCAGGCACTCTGGGCGACCGCGGGCGTGGAGCGGACGAACGTCCCGTTCTTCCACTGCCACTTGGCCTTCTCGTGGACGTCGGGCCGGTAGCGGGGCACGTCGGGCGACGAGTAGCCATCGAGGGTCGCCGTGACGGCCCGGTCGCGCACCGCGAGGTCGGTGACCGTGAAGGTGTCCTTCGGGTCGACGAGGGTGGCGACGACGCGGGGCTTGCCGTCGCCGGAGCGGGTCAGCACGTACACGCCGTTCGGCGGGGTGCCGGAGCCCGCGTCGCAGCGGACGACCGCGACCGTCTCGGGTCTGCCGTCGCCGTCGAGGTCGCCGGAGGCCTTCTTCTGGACGAGGACCTCGGCGGGTCCGCAGTCCAGCGGGAAGTCGACCTTCGCCGGGTCGGGCGGGGCGACGGACGCCCGGTGCGCGCCGGATGACGCGGTGTCGGCCTGGGCCGCCGTGGCGGAGCCCGGCTGAAGAACGCCGGAGAGCGCGACGACGCCGGCGAGGGCTGCCGCGGTGGCGAGCCAGTGGATGGGACGGGTGGTGGTGTGCGCCAGTTCCGGGATCGTCTGCCGGGGGGGCTGCTGCACTAGGAGCGTCTCCTGTGAGGGCTGTGCCGGTGGGGTGGCCAGCATCGTGCCATACGTCACAGTGGAGTGGAACGGCGGGGTCGCCGGTTTTCCCTGGTGACCTCCGGGCTCAGTGCTGCCGGAGGGTCAACGCGCGAACGCCGCCGCCGAGTTCCCGTTCGGGACGGGGAACTGGGCGACGGCGTCGGTGCGTTGTGCGGTGGTACGGGGACGGGCGGGGCTCAGCGGCCGCGGCTGCCGCCGTCCGCGTTCGGGCCCTCGTAGTCGTCGCCGTAGGCGCCCTTGGCGGGGCGGCGGCGGCGCATGGGCGGCTCGACGCCGTCCGCGAGGCGGCGGGCGGTGAGCAGGAAGCCGGTGTGGCCGATCATCCGGTGGTCGGGGCGGACCGCGAGGCCCTCCACGTGCCAGTTGCGGATCATCGACTCCCAGGAGGTCGGCTCGTTGAAGCAGCCGATCTCTCGGATGGACTCGACCGTGCGGGCGAGCTGCGTGGTCGTGGCCACGTAGCAGCACAGGATGCCGCCGGGGACGAGCGCCTTCTTGACGACGTCCAGGCACTCCCAGGGGGCGAGCATGTCGAGGATGACGCGGTCGACGTCACCGTCGACCAGGTTGTCCTGGAGGTCGCCGACGGTGAGCTGCCAGGCGGGGTGCGGGCCGCCGAAGTAGCGCTCGACGTTCCCCTTGGCGATCTCGGCGAAGTCCTCGCGGCGCTCGTACGAGTGCAGCATGCCCTCGTCGCCGATGGCGCGGAGCAGGAAGCTGCTCAGCGAGCCGGAGCCCACCCCCGCCTCCACGACGCGCGCGCCGGGGAAGATGTCGGCGAAGGCCAGGATCTGCCCCGCGTCCTTGGGGTAGACCACGGCGGCGCCGCGGGGCATGGACAGGACATAGTCGGGGAGCAGGGGGCGCAGCGCCAGATAGGCGACGTTTCCGGTGGTGCGGACAACGCTGCCCTCGGGTGCGCCGATCAGCTCGTCGTGCGGGAAGGAACCCTTGTGGGTGTGGAAGTTCTTTCCCTCTTCGAGCGTGAACGTGTAGTGGCGGCCCTTGGGGTCGGTCAGCTGAACCTGGTCCCCGACCTTGAAGGGCCCGCGTCGGCGGGCGGCACCGGTCGGTTCGGACATGTGACCAGGGTACCGGGCGCCGCGCGGGGCGCCGACCACTCTCACTGGGGGCGGGCCATCGCCTTCACGAAGGCTCGCTCGACGTCGGCCGCGGAGAGGACGCCGTAGATCGCGCCGTTCTCCTCGACCACCAGGTACTCGGTCGCCGGGGTCGCCCGGAGGGTGTCGAGGAGGTCCTCGCCGGCGAGCTCGGCCGAGACGCGCATGCCGTCCGTGAGGTCCTGGGCGAGGCCGCTGACCGGGACCCAGGGGCGGCGGTGTTCGGGGACGCCGACGATGGCGGCCTCGCGGACGATCGAGCGGGGTTCGCCGTCGGGGTCGACGACGACCAGGGCGCGGGCCCCTGCCTCGTTCGCCCGGCGCAGGGCCTCGGAGAGCGGGGTCGTGTGCTCGACGGGCACCGCGCGCCGGGTCAGGCTGCGGGCGCGCAGCTCCGGGAGGTGTTCGCGCAGCCGGGCCATGCGCAGGCTGTTGCCGGCGCCGGTCCAGATGATCGCGGCGAGGATGGCGGCCAGCAGCGCGTCGGTGACGGTGTCCATGCTGCTGGTGTCCTGGGTGTTCGAGCCCAGGGCGTCGGTCTGGGTGAGCAGCGGCAGGCCGATGAGGACGGCGATGGCGAGGGCGCGGCCCACCCAGGCCGCGGCGATCGTGCCGCTCATGGGCTTGCCGGTGATCTTCCAGACGACGGCGCGCAGCATCCGGCCGCCGTCCAGGGGCAGGCCGGGCAGCAGGTTGAACGCGGCGACGATGAGGTTCGAGACCATCAGCCCGGCGAGCAGCACGCCCGGCACCGTGCCCGGCTCGACCGCCTTCATGGCGAGGTAGAAGACGCCGGCGAGGACCAGGGAGAGGAGCGGGCCCACGAAGGCGAGCACGAATTCGCGGCCGGGGGTCTCGGACTCCTTCTCGATCTCCGAGACGCCGCCGAAGAACTGCAGCCGGATCCGGCGGACCGGGAGCTTGTAGCGCAGGGCCGCGACGGTGTGGGCGAGTTCGTGGACGAGGACGGAGGCGTAGAAGGCGACGGCGAAGAAGAGGGCGACCAGGTAGCGGGCGGCTCCGAGCTCCGGCAGCACGCGGTCGAGCTGGCCGCCGAACACCCAGGTGATGAGGGCGGCGACGAGGAACCAGCTGGGCGCGACGTACACGGGCACGCCGAACGGCCGCCCCATGAGCAGCCCCCCGCGCGGCTCGGGCGGCTTGGCGGGCCCCTTGCGCCGCCCGGAGGTGGCGGCGGCGCGATCGGGGTGCCGGTCGTAGGGGCTGCCGGTGCCCGGGTGGGCTTCGGCTCCCCTCTGCTCACCGGTCACATCGGCCGCCCGCTTGTCGAGGGACGGCGCCTCGCCGGGGGCCGACGAAGTGTCCGGGGTCGACGAGCCGTCACCGGACGCCCGGTCGCCGCCCGCCGACGAGCCGTCGCCGGACGACGGCGTACCGGGAGCCGACGAGCCACCGGCACCGGCCGGGCCACCCGAGAGCGACGGACCACCGGGGCTCGACGAACCGCCCGAAGACGACGGGCCACTAGGGCTCGGCGAACCGTCGGTGGGCGGCAGGCGGCCGGGAACCGACGGACCACCGGAGCTCGACGAACCGCCCGAGGACGACGGGCCGCCGGGGGCCCGTGCGGGGTCGGGGCCCGGCGGGGCGTCCGAGGGGGAGGGGAGGTCGGGAGTCGGTTCGGCGTCCGGTGACGGTGATCTGTCGGGGGCGGTGGAGGGGCGCGGGGCCCGCTCCTCCCGCGGCGATGCGTCGTCCGGGCCGGAGCCCGTGCGCTCGGCCATGGCGTCGGCCCGGTCCTTCGCGGGACGCGCCCCGGTGTGCTCCGCAGGCGCTGTCGCCTCGCCGGTGCCGGACTGCGGCTGCCCGCTCTCGTCCACGGTGATCCCTCGGTCCCCTCGTTCGAGCGTCTCCCGCCGCAGGGCGGGACGTTCTGGCGTCGATGGTATGCGGACGGCGTCCGTCGGCCCCCGCCGACTCCCCCGGGCCACGCTACGCAAGACGCCGTGGAACGCGCAGGTGCCTGACTGTCGGTGGCGGGCCGTAACGTGGTGAGGCATGGAGACCAGTACGAAGACGGGCCCTGAGACCGGCCCGGAAAAGCCCGCCGCGCGGCCGGCCTCGCTGTCGCCCTCGCGCGCGAGCGATTTCATGCAGTGTCCGTTGCTGTACCGGTTCCGGGTGATCGACAAGCTGCCGGAGAAGCCGAGCGAGGCGGCGACCAGAGGCACCCTGGTCCACGCCGTGCTGGAGCGGCTCTTCGACGTTCCCGCCCCGGAGCGGACGGCGCCCCACGCCAAGTCGCTGATTCCGGGGCAGTGGGACCGGCTGCGGGAGGCGCGGCCGGAGCTGGCCGAGCTGTTCGCGGACACCGACGAAGGTGCGGCGGGTGAGCGGATGGCCCGCTGGCTCGGGGACGCCGAGCGGCTGGTCGAGCGCTGGTTCACGCTGGAGGACCCGACGCGTCTGGAGCCCGCCGAGCGGGAGCTGTTCGTCGAGGCGGAGCTGGAGTCGGGACTCAAGCTGCGCGGGATCATCGACCGGGTCGACGTGGCGCCCACCGGCGACGTGCGGATCGTCGACTACAAGACGGGCAAGGCGCCCCGCCCCGAGTACGCCGAGGGCGCCCTGTTCCAGATGAAGTTCTACGCGCTGGTGGTGTGGCGGCTGAAGGGTGTCGTCCCGCGCCGGCTGCAGCTCGTGTATCTCGGGAGCGGCGACGTCATCACGTACGACCCGGTCGTCCCCGACCTGGAGCGGGTGGAGCGGAAGCTGCACGCGCTGTGGGAGGCGATCCAGCTCGCCACGGAGAGCGGGGACTGGCGCCCGCGGCCGACGAAGCTCTGCGGCTGGTGCGACCACCAGGCCGTCTGTCCGGAATTCGGCGGTACTCCCCCGCCCTATCCGCTGCAGATCGCGCCGGCCGTGCCGGCCCCGGCGGACGAGTCGGTCAGGGCGGCCGAGTCGGGCGAGGTGTAGCAGGGCAGAATGGGGCCGGACTACCGAAGGAGTGTTTCGTGGCGATCCGTGTCCTACTGGTCGACGACCAGCCTCTGCTGCGTACGGGCTTCAGGATGATTCTGGAGGCCGAGCAGGACATCGCGGTCGTCGGTGAGGCCGGGGACGGCCTCCAGGCGCTCGATCAGGTGCGCGCGCTGCAGCCCGATGTGGTGCTGATGGACATCCGGATGCCGCGGATGGACGGGGTCGAGGCGACCCGGCAGATCACCGGCCCGGGGCGGGACGGCCCGGCGAAGGTGCTCGTGCTGACGACCTTCGATCTGGACGAGTACGTCGTGGAGGCGCTGAAGGCCGGAGCCAGCGGCTTCCTCCTGAAGGACGCCCCGGCCAATGAGCTGGTCCAGGCGATCCGGGTGGTGGCCGCCGGTGAGGCGATGCTGGCGCCGAGCATCACGCGCCGGCTGCTCGACAAGTACGCGGACCATCTGCCGTCGGGCGACGAGCCGGTGCCGGACACGCTGCACACGCTGACCGAGCGCGAGGTCGAGGTGCTCAAGCTGGTCGCGCGCGGCCTGTCGAACGCGGAGATCGCCGCCGACCTGTTCGTGAGCGAGACGACGGTGAAGACCCATGTCGGCCACGTGCTGACGAAGCTGGGGCTGCGCGACCGGGTGCAGGCTGCGGTGTACGCGTACGAGAGCGGTCTCGTCCGGCCGGGCGCCCAGTAGGCGGCACTGCCGACAGCATGAGGGCGGCGGCCACCGGAAGGTGGCCGCCGCCCTCATGTGCGTACGGGGAGGGGATCAGCCGCTGACGCCGCGGCCCAGCTCCCAGAGCTGGAGCAGCGAGGTGGCGGACAGGGCCCACTCGGCGCCGGTGATGTCGTCGCCTGCGGCGATGTACTGCTTGCTCTGGGTCAGCGGCAGCACCGGGACGTCGTCGGCGACCATGTCCTGGATCCGCTTCAGCGTCTTGGACGCGGCCGCGCGGTCCGACTCACGACGCGAGGCGGGGATGAGGTCGCGCGTGATGGTGGAGTTGGTGTACGTCGACCCGAGGAAGTTGTCCTTGTCGAGGAACGGCGCCAGGAAGTTGTCGGCGTCGGGGAAGTCGGCGACCCAGCCCATGCCGTAGACCTGGTACTTGCCGGCCAGCTCCTCGGCGCGGAACTTGCTCCACTTCTTGGTCTCGTGGACCTCCGCCTTGAACAGGCCGCTGTCGTTGAGCTGCTGGGCCAGCAGGTCGAACTGCTTCTTCATGACCGGGCCGTAGTGGTCCTGCGTGTAGTGCAGCGACAGCTTGACGGGCGTGGTGATGCCCGCCTGGTGCAGGATCTCGGCCGCCTTCGCCTTGTCCGGGTCGTTGTACTCGTTGAAGAACGAGTTGGCGTGGCCCACGACGCCGGCGGGGACGAGCGAGTACAGCGACTCGGAGGTCGACTTGTACGCCTCGGAGGCGATCTGGCCGCGGTCGACGACCTGGGCTATCGCCTGGCGGACGGCCTTGTCGCCGACCTGGCCCTGCTTGAGCGAGAAGCCGAGGAAGTTGGTCTCGAGGCCCTGCGTCGCGACGAAGTTGATGCCCTCGGGCACCTTGGCCGAGTACTTGGCGATCTGGTCGGGCGTCAGCGTCCGGCCCATGACGTCGATGTCACCCTTTTCGAGGGCCGTCTCCATGCCCTCGGCGCTGGACATCGAGCGCATCTCGACGGTGTCGCTGTTGACCTTGAACTGGCCCTTGTAGTGCGGGTTCTTGGTGAAGACGGCCTTGACGACCTTCTTGTCCTTGACCTCGGCCTTCAGGGTGTAGACGCCCGACCCGCTGATCTCGAAGCCGTTGCGCAGCTTGGTCTTCGCGTAGTCGTCGGGGTTGACGAGGGCGGCGGCCGGGGTCGTCAGCTTGTACGGGAACGTCGCGTCCGGCGTGTTGAGGTGGAAGACGATCTCCCGCTTGCCGACGGTCTCGATGGTGTCGATCGTGGAGAGCAGACCGGCGATACCGCTGTCGCTGTCGATGTCGCGCACGCGGTCGATCGAGTACTTCACATCGGCGGCCGTGACCGGCGACCCGTCGGAGAACTGCAGCCCGTCGCGCAGCTTGCACGCGTAGCGCTCGCTGCCGCTGTCGGTGAACCCGCAGCTCTGCGCCGCCTCCGGCGCCGGCTCGCCGCCTCCCTTGGGCACCGCCACAAGGGTCTGCAGGGTCTGCTGCAGCACGTTCCACACGCCCGCGTCGTAGGAGTACGCCGGGTCGAACGGGGCCGGGGTGTCGGAGGTGAGCTCGAACTGGTCGGTCGTACCCACCACGATGGCATCGCCACCACTACCGCTGTCCGAGCCTCCGCACGCGGCCAGCGCAGGGGCGAGCAGGCCGACGACGGCCGACAGCACCAGAGTCTTGCGGTTCATGCTCGACGTTCTCCAGAGCTTGACCCACTCGCGTCCGGCGCGGAGTGGGCGACAGGAGCACGAGGGGTGGGGCGATGTTCTCGCGATGAGATTAATGCGCGCGCCGCCGGGGCTCACAGACGCCCGATCCGGGCGCCCATCACGCAGCGAAACCGGGTGTGGACGCACCGAAAACGCCTCAGGAGGAAGGTTCACCGCAGGGGGCGACCAATCGGGACACATGGTCACGCCCGAGCGGGCGGAAAGCGGTCACGCAGCACGCCCGGGCGGACCTGTCGACCCACGGGAAAGTGGGAAAGGTCACACAACCAACTCATTGGATGCGTGCGGTACTTCAGCCGCTTCCGGCCGCGTCGCGCATCGCGGGTCGGCTGTCAGGGCGTCATGAGGCCGTGCAGGAAAGGCAGGTTGACGTGTTCGAGGGAGGTCACGACGGTGCGCCGATGAGCCGGCTCGATGGGGGCGACGGACGGCACGGCGACGACGTGGCAGCCGGCGGCCTCGGCGGCGGCGACCCCGGTGGCGGTGTCCTCGATGACGGCGCAGCGCTCCGGTGCGGCGCCGAGTCCGGCGGCGGCGATCAGATACGGGTCGGGGTGCGGCTTGGTGCGGGCCACCTCGTCACCGGCGACGGTGAGATGGAAGTTGGCGGGGCCGAGCGAGTGCAGGACGCGGTCGATGATCCGCCGGTGCGAGGCGGAGACGAGCGCGGTCGGCACCCGGTGGGCGGAGAGCTCGGCGAGCAGTCTCGCGGCGCCCGGCATCAGCGGCAGGCTCTGGCCGATGCGCCGCTCGAAGCCCTCGTTGAGGAGCACGGACACCTCGGGCAGGGTGATGTCGGCGCCGGTGGCCTCGATGAGGAAGCCGGCGCTGCGGGTCATGGGGCCGCCGACGACGATCTTCTGCCAGGCCTTGTCGAGTGTGTGGCCGAGCGCCGCGAAGACGGCCACCTCGGCGTCCCACCAGAACCCTTCGGTGTCGACGAGGGTTCCGTCCATGTCGAGGAGTACGGCCTGAAGGGCGGACCCTTCGGCCGTTCGGGTACCGAGTGCGGGGACCGTACTGGTCATCCGGGCACACCTCCATGAGGGACGAAGAGGCCGGTCCCCTTGCGGGGACCGGCCTGCGCTGGACGGACCAGTGTACGACTGCTCCCGATTACCGCGCGTTGAAGTACTTCGCCTCGGGGTGATGGATGACGATGGCGTCGGTGGACTGCTCGGGGTGGAGCTGGAACTCCTCGCTGAGGTGGACGCCGATCCGCTCCGGCCGCAGCAGGTCGGCGATCTTGGCCCGGTCCTCCAGGTTGGGGCAGGCGCCGTAGCCGAGGGAGAAGCGGGCGCCCCGGTACTTCAGGGCGAACATGTCCTCCATCTCGGCCGGGTCCTCGCGGGAGAAGCCCAGCTCGGAGCGGACCCGGGCGTGCCAGTACTCGGCGAGCGCCTCGGCCAACTGCACGGACAGGCCGTGCAGTTCGAGGTAGTCGCGGTAGGAGTTCGCGGCGAACAGCTCGGCGGTGGCCTCGCCGATCTTCGAGCCGACGGTGACGACCTGGAGGCCGACGACGTCCGTCTCGCCGGACTCCTCCGGGCGGAAGAAGTCGGCCAGGCACAGCCGGCGGCCGCGGCGCTGGCGCGGGAAGGAGAAGCGGGTCCGCTCGTTGCCGTCGTCGTCCAGGATGATCAGGTCGTCGCCCTTGGACACGCACGGGAAGTAGCCGTGCACGACGGCCGCCTCCAGCATGTTCTTGGTGTGCAGATCGTCGAGCCAGCCGCGCAGCCGCGGGCGGCCCTCGGTCTCCACCAGCTCCTCGTACGTCGGCCCGTCACCGGTACGCGCCTGCTTCAGACCCCACTGGCCCTTGAACAGGGCGCCTTCGTCGAGCCAGGAGGCGTACTCCTTGAGCTGGATGCCCTTGATGACGCGGGTGCCCCAGAAGGGCGGCTCCGGCACCGGGTTGTCGACGGCGACGTCCGAGCGCACCGGCCCCTCGCTGTCGTCGGGTCGCTCCTCGACCTGCACGGCGGCGGCCTTGACCCGGCGCTGCTTCAGCTCGGGGAGGGTGGCGCCGGGGACGCCGCGCTTGACCGCGATCAGTGCGTCCATCAGGCGCAGGCCCTCGAACGCGTCGCGGGCGTAGCGGACTTCGCCCTCGTAGATCTCGTGCAGGTCCTGCTCGACGTAGGCGCGGGTCAGGGCGGCGCCGCCGAGGATCACCGGGAAGTCGGCGGCCAGCTTGCGCTGGTTGAGCTCCTCCAGGTTCTCCTTCATGATCACGGTCGACTTGACCAGCAGGCCCGACATGCCGATCACGTCGGCCCTGTGCTCCTCGGCGGCCTCCAGGATCGCCGAGACGGGCTGCTTGATGCCCAGATTGACCACGTTGTAGCCGTTGTTGGACAGGATGATGTCGACGAGGTTCTTGCCGATGTCGTGGACGTCGCCGCGCACCGTGGCCAGCACGATGGTGCCCTTGCCCTCGGAGTCGGACTTCTCCATGTGCGGCTCCAGGTAGGCCACCGCGTTCTTCATGACCTCGGCGGACTGGAGCACGAACGGCAGCTGCATCTGGCCGGAGCCGAACAGCTCGCCGACCACCTTCATGCCTTCGAGCAGGGTGTCGTTGACGATGTCCAGCGCGGCCCGGGTGGACAGCGCCTCCTCGAGGTCGGCCTCCAGGCCGTTCTTCTCGCCGTCGATGATGCGGCGCTGCAGGCGCTCCTCCAGCGGCAGGGCCGCCAGTTCCTCGGCCTTGCCCGCCTTGAGGGACTTGGCGGTGGCGCCCTCGAAGAGCTCCATCAGCTTCTGCAGCGGGTCGTAGCCCTCGCTGCGGCGGTCGTAGATCAGGTCGAGGGCGGTCTTGACCTGCTCCTCGTCGAAGCGCGCGATGGGCAGGATCTTCGACGCGTGCACGATCGCCGAGTCCAGGCCGGCCTTCACGCACTCGTCGAGGAAGACCGAGTTGAGGACGATGCGGGCGGCCGGGTTCAGGCCGAAGGAGATGTTCGACAGGCCGAGCGTGGTCTGCACGTCCGGGTGGCGCTTCTTCAGCTCGCGGATCGCGCCGATGGTGGCGATGCCGTCGCCCCGGGACTCCTCCTGGCCCGTACAGATGGTGAAGGTCAGGGTGTCGATGAGGATGTCCGACTCGCGGATGCCCCAGTTCCCGGTGAGGTCGTCGATCAGCCGCTCGGCGATGGCCACCTTGTGCTCGACGGTGCGGGCCTGGCCCTCCTCGTCGATGGTCAGCGCGATCAGCGCCGCGCCGTGCTCCCGGGCCAGCTTCGTGACCTTCGCGAAGCGGGACTCGGGGCCGTCCCCGTCCTCGTAGTTGACGGAGTTGAGGACGGCGCGCCCGCCCAGCATCTCCAGGCCGGCCCGCAGGACCGGGACCTCGGTGGAGTCCAGGACGATCGGCAGGGTGGAGGCGGTGGCGAAGCGGCCCGCCAGCTCCCGCATGTCGGCGACGCCGTCGCGGCCCACGTAGTCGACGCAGAGGTCGAGCATGTGCGCGCCCTCGCGGATCTGATCGCGGGCCATCTCGACGCAGTCGTCCCAGCGGGCCTCCAGCATGGCCTCGCGGAACTTCTTCGAGCCGTTGGCGTTCGTCCGCTCGCCGATCGCCAGGTACGCGGTGTCCTGGCGGAACGGCACGGTCTGGTAGAGCGAGGCGGCGCCCGGCTCGGGGCGCGGGGCGCGCTCGGGCGGGGTCATCTCGCGGACCCGCTCCACGACCTGGCGCAGGTGCTCGGGGGTGGAGCCGCAGCAGCCGCCGACCAGCTGGAGGCCGTAGTTGTTGATGAAGTTCTCCTGCGCGTCCGCCATCTCCGGCGGGGTGAGCGGGAAGTGCGCGCCGTCCTTGCCGAGGATGGGCAGACCGGCGTTCGGCATGCACATCAGCGGCGTCGTGGAGTGCTGCGCGAGGTAGCGCAGGTGCTCGCTCATCTCGGCGGGGCCGGTGGAGCAGTTCAGGCCGATCAGGTCGATGCCGAGCGGCTCCAGGGCGGTCAGCGCCGCGCCGATCTCCGAGCCGAGCAGCATCACGCCGGTGGTCTCGAAGGCGAGGGAGCAGATCAGCGGGACCGAGACGCCGAGGGCGTCCATGGCGCGGCGGGCGCCGATCAGGCTGGACTTGGTCTGGAGCAGGTCCTGGCTGGTCTCGACGATCAGCGCGTCCGCGCCGCCGGCGAGCAGGCCCTCGGCGTTCTGCTGGTAGCCGTCGCGGATCGTGGCGTAGTCGATGTGGCCGAGCGAGGGCAGCTTGGTGCCGGGGCCGATCGAGCCGAGCACCCAGCGCTGCTGTCCGGTCTTCGCGGTGAACTCGTCGGCGACCTCGCGGGCGATCCGCGCGCCGGCCTCGGACAGCTCGACGATCCGGTCGCCGATCTCGTACTCGCTCGCCGCGGTGTGGTTGGAGCCGAAGGTGTTGGTCTCGACGCAGTCCACGCCGACGGCGTAGTAGGCCTCGTGGACGGAGCGGACGATGTCCGGGCGGGTGACGTTGAGGATCTCGTTGCAGCCCTCGAGGTCCTGGAAGTCCTCGAGCGTGGGATCCTGCGCCTGCAGCATGGTGCCCATCGCACCGTCGGCCACCACGACTCGGGAGGCGAGGGCCTGCCGTAGGGCGTCCACGCGAGCGCGGGAATCAGTGGCGGCGGATGCGGGCGTCGGCAACGAGGCCATGAAAGTGCTCCCTGAGGTGCGACGGCTGTCGGCTTTGCGGCTCCACTCCTGGAGGCGCACCCGGCCAGGGTAGCCGGGACCTCGGTCCTGACGTGCAGACGTCCACGAGGCGGACCGGAGCGGACAGCGTGTCGCGGCGGTCCGGGGCGGGTGCGTGGGACGGACGGGCCAAAATAGAGGCGCACGGCGCGTTAGCAGAGGTCGGCAACGACCGATACTGTTCAGCATTGCCGAACGTTGGTGAGTGGACCGAGGGAGGAAGGGACTGCGATGGCACGCAACATCCAGTCGCTGGAACGGGCCGCGGCGATGCTCCGGCTCCTCGCGGGCGGGGAGCGGCGACTCGGCCTCTCGGACATCGCCTCGGCGCTCGGCCTGGCGAAGGGCACCGCGCACGGCATCCTGCGCACCCTCCAGGCCGAGGGCTTCGTGGAGCAGGACTCCGCGTCGGGGCGCTATCAGCTGGGCGCGGAGCTGCTGCGCCTGGGCAACAGCTATCTGGACGTCCACGAGCTGCGGGCCCGCGCCCTCGTCTGGACCGACGACCTGGCCCGCTCCAGCGGCGAGGCCGTCTATCTGGGGGTTCTGCACCAGCAGGGCGTCCTGATCGTGCACCACGTCTTCCGGCCCGACGACAGCCGGCAGGTGCTGGAGGTGGGGGCGATGCAGCCGCTGCACTCGACGGCGCTGGGCAAGGTCATCTCCGCGTTCGACCCGGTCGCGCACAGCGAGGTCGTCGAGACCGAGCGCAAGGAGTTCACGGCCCGGACGGTGAGCGGGCTCACCGAGTTCGAGTCGGTGCTCGATCTGACCCGCGCGCGCGGGTACGCCGAGGACGTCGAGGAGACCTGGGAGGGCGTGGCCTCGGTGGCGGCGCCCATCCACGACCGGCACCGGATGCCGGTGGGCGCGATCGGCGTCACCGGCGCGGTGGAGCGGGTCTGCAAGCCCGACGAGCAGGGCGTGCCGCGGCCCGAGCTGATCGCCGCCGTGCGGGACTGCGCCCGTGCCGTCTCCCGCGATCTCGGCGCGAGCCGCTTCTGAGCCGGTCCCCGGCCCGTCCCCGTCCCGCTTTCGCAGCACCCCTCAGCCCCGTCCCCGGACGGGGCTGAGGCACGTCCGGAGCCGTCCGGGTGCAGAGCACACCGATCCGCGCGACGATCGAGGAACCGTCCGGGAAGCGTGTGGGCGGCGATAGGCGGGAACGATCAATAACGATCGTGGTTTGAATAACAGAACCCTTGACGATTCAGTGAACGCGGGGCGAGACTCGCGTCCATCGGTCGACATTGTCGAACACCTACCGGCAATAAGCGTTAGAGTGTGGACAAGGCCAGGCCGCAATTCCCCTGGACGAAGGACAAAGGAGTCGCGGGTGTCCAGCTCCGACATCTTCATCGGCGAGACCATAGGTACCGCCGTGCTCATCCTGCTCGGCGGTGGCGTGTGCGCCGCCGTCACTTTCAAGCGCTCGAAGGCGTTCAACGCCGGCTGGGTCGCCATCGCCTTCGGTTGGGGCTTCGCGGTCCTGACCGGCGCCTACCTCGCAGGTGGCGTCTCGGGCGCCCACCTGAACCCCGCGGTCACCATCGGCCTCGCCATCGAGGGCGGCACCAAGTGGAGCGACGTACCGCTCTACCTGGGCTCCCAGCTCCTCGGCGCGATGATCGGTGCCGTGCTGGTGTGGGCGACCTACTACGGGCAGTTCCGCGCGCACCTGACGGACCCGGAGATCATCGCGGCGCAGCCCGCCGACGAGGGCCTGGTCGACCAGAAGGCCGCGCCCAAGGCCGGCCCGGTGCTCGGCATCTTCTCCACCGGCCCGGAGATCCGGCACTCCGTGCAGAACCTGATCACGGAGATCATCGCGACGGTCGTGCTGGTCCTCGCCATCCTCACGCAGGGCCTCAACGACGGCGGCAACGGCCTGGGCACCCTCGGCGCCCTGATCACCGCGCTCGTCGTCGTCGGCATCGGTCTCTCGCTCGGCGGCCCCACGGGCTACGCGATCAACCCGGTCCGTGACCTCGGCCCGCGCATCGTGCACGCCCTCCTCCCGCTGCCCAACAAGGGCGGCTCCGACTGGACGTACGCCTGGATCCCGGTCGCGGGTCCGCTGATCGGCGGCGCCATCGCCGGCGGCCTCTACAACATCGCGTTCAAGTAGGCCGCCCCGCCGCCAGCACTCCGCCCGAGCCGCACCGAGAACCACAGGAGCACCCCGTGACCGACGCACACACCGCAGGCCCCTTCATCGCAGCCATCGACCAGGGCACGACGTCCAGTCGCTGCATCGTCTTCGACAAGGACGGCCGGATCGTCTCGGTCGACCAGAAGGAGCACGAGCAGATCTTCCCGAAGCCGGGCTGGGTCGAGCACGACGCCAACGAGATCTGGGCGAACGTCCAGGAGGTCGTCGCCAGCGCCGTCACCAAGGCCGGCATCACCCGCGACGACATCAAGGCCATCGGCATCACCAACCAGCGCGAGACGACGCTGCTCTGGGACAAGAACACCGGTGAGCCCGTCCACAACGCCATCGTCTGGCAGGACACCCGCACCGACGCCCTCTGCCGCGAGCTGGGCCGCAACGTCGGGCAGGACCGCTTCCGCCGCGAGACCGGTCTGCCGCTGGCCTCCTACTTCGCCGGCCCCAAGGCCCGCTGGCTGCTCGACAACGTCGAGGGCCTGCGCGAGCGCGCCGAGCGCGGCGACATCCTCTTCGGCACGATGGACAGCTGGGTCATCTGGAACCTGACGGGCGGTGTCGACGGCGGCCGGCACGTCACCGACGTCACCAACGCCTCGCGCACCATGCTGATGAACCTGCACGAGATGCAGTGGGACGACAAGATCTGTTCCTCCATCGGCGTCCCGATGTCGATGCTGCCCGAGATCCGCTCCTCCGCCGAGGTCTACGGCGAGGTCACCGGCGGCACGCTCGGCGACGTGCTCGGCGGGATCCCCGTCGCCTCGGCGCTCGGCGACCAGCAGGCCGCCCTGTTCGGCCAGACCTGCTTCGCCGAGGGCGAGGCCAAGTCCACGTACGGCACCGGCACCTTCATGCTGATGAACACCGGTGACAAGGCCATCAACTCCTACTCGGGCCTGCTGACCACGGTCGGCTACCAGATCGGCGACGCCAAGCCGGTCTACGCCCTGGAGGGCTCGATCGCCGTCACCGGTTCGCTGGTGCAGTGGATGCGCGACCAGATGGGCCTGATCAAGTCGGCCGCCGAGATCGAGACGCTCGCGTCGTCGGTCGAGGACAACGGCGGCGCGTACTTCGTGCCCGCCTTCTCCGGCCTGTTCGCCCCGTACTGGCGCCCCGACGCCCGTGGTGTGATCACCGGCCTGACCCGGTACGTCACCAAGGCGCACATCGCGCGCGCCGTCCTCGAGGCCACGGCCTGGCAGACCCGCGAGATCAGCGACGCCATGACGAAGGACTCCGGCGTCGAGCTCACGGCCCTCAAGGTCGACGGCGGCATGACCTCCAACAACCTGCTGATGCAGACCCTCTCCGACGTCCTGGACGCTCCTGTGGTGCGCCCGATGGTCGCCGAGACGACCTGCCTCGGTGCCGCCTACGCCGCCGGTCTCGCCGTCGGCTTCTGGTCCAACACCGACGACCTGCGTGCCAACTGGCGCCGGGCCGCCGAGTGGACCCCCCGCATGGACGCGGACACCCGCGACCGTGAGTACAAGAACTGGCTCAAGGCCGTGCAGCGGTCCATGGGCTGGCTCGAAGACGAGGAGTAAGACCCCAGATGAACACCCCCACCCTGCAGACCGTGCCTGCCCTCGGAACGCACCCCGTCGCCGGCTCCAACCCGAGCCGCGCCGAGACCCGCGAGCAGCTTTCCAAGGCGACGTACGACCTCCTGGTCATCGGAGGCGGCATCCTGGGCATCTCCACCGCCTGGCATGCGGCGCAGTCCGGTCTCAGGGTGGCCCTGGTCGACGCCGGCGACTTCGCCGGCGCCACTTCCTCCGCTTCCTCGAAGCTGCTCCACGGCGGCCTGCGCTACCTGCAGACCGGCGCGGTGAAGCTGGTCGCGGAGAACCACTTCGAGCGGCGCGCGGTGTCCCGGAACGTGGCCCCGCACCTCGCCAACCCGCTCACCTTCTACCTGCCCGTGTACAAGGGCGGCCCGCACGGCGCCGCCAAGCTGGGCGCGGGTGTCTTCGCCTACAGCGCGCTGTCCGCGTTCGGCGACGGTGTCGGGCACCTGCTCTCCCCCTCCAAGGCCCAGCAGGACGTGCCGGAGCTGCGCACCGAGAACCTGAAGGCCGTGGCCGTGTACGGCGACGACCAGATGAACGACGCGCGGATGGCCCTGATGACCGTGCGCGCGGCCGTCGACGCGGGCGCCGTGGTCCTCAACCACGCCGAGGTCACCGGGCTGCGCTTCACCAAGGGCCGGGTCACCGGCGCCGAGCTGAAGGACCGCATGGACGGCGAGGAGTTCGGCGTCAGCGCCCGTCTGGTGCTGAACGCGACCGGGCCGTGGGTCGACCACCTGCGCAAGCTGGAGGACCCGAACGCGGCGCCCTCCATCCGCCTGTCCAAGGGCGCGCACCTGGTCATGAAGCGGACGTCGCCGTGGAAGGCCGCGCTCGCCACCCCGATCGACAAGTACCGCATCACCTTCGCCCTCCCCTGGGAGGACATGCTGCTGCTCGGTACGACCGACGAGGAGTACGAGGGCGACCCGGCGGACGTCTCGGTCACCGAGAAGGACATCGACCAGATTCTCGACGAGGCCGCGTTCTCCGTGCGCGACCAGCAGCTCAAGCGGGAGCTGATGACGTACGCGTTCGCCGGTCTGCGGGTGCTGCCGGGCGGTCCCGGCGACACCTCGAAGGCCAAGCGCGAGACCGTCGTCACCGAGGGCAGGGGCGGCATGCTGTCCGTCGCGGGCGGCAAGTGGACGACGTTCCGGCACATCGGCCGCACCGTCATGCAGAAGCTGGAGTCGCTGCCCGGCCACCCGCTCGGCGACGACTTCGAGCCGATCAAGGAGCTGCCGAAGCGGATGCCGCTCCCGGGTGTCGCCAACCCGCGCGCCGTCGCCCACCGCCTCCTGGTCGACAACCCGGCGCCCGGCCCGCGGATGGCCGCCGACACCGCCAAGCACCTGGCGACGCACTACGGTTCGCTGGCCTTCGACATCGCGCGCCTCGCGAACGAGAACCCGGAGCTGGCCGCGCGTGTCCACCCGGACGCCCCGGAGATCTGGGCGCAGGTCGCCTACGCCCGTGACCACGAGTGGGCGGAGACGGCGGACGACGTGCTGCGCCGCCGGACGACGCTGACGATCCGCGGTCTCGCGACCGACGAGATCCGCGGCAAGGTGGAGGACCTGCTCGGCAAGAAGTGATCCCGAGACGGTGGAAAGGGGCGGCTCCCACGGGGGGAGCCGCCCCTTTCGCGCTGCCATGCCGCGTACACAAGAGCGCAACGTACGGGGGCGAGGCTGAGGACATGAAGTTCCAGGTCCTCTCCATCATCGGGCACGCCCCACATCCGCTCACCGGTGAACTCCCCACCGCCGCCGACCGGTTGGCGCAGGTCGTCGACGTCGGTACGGCGGCCGAGGAGCTGGGCTACGACGCGTACGCGGTCGGCGAACGGCACGCGGGGGCGTTCCTGTCGTCGAGCCCGACGGTCGTCCTCGGAGCGCTGGCGGCGCGCACCATCCGGATCCGTCTGCTGACCGGGGTGACGGTCGTGGCGATCCTGGACCCCGTGCGGGTCGCCGAGGACTACGCGACGCTCGACCAACTCTCGCGCGGGCGGGTCGAGTTGGTCGTCGGCAAGGGCGCGGAGGCGGGTCACTTCGATCTGTTCGGGCTCGACGAGGCCCGCCAGTGGGACCTCCAGAAGGAGAAGTACGAGCTGCTGCGCCGGCTGTGGACCGAGGAGGGCGTCGACTGGGAGGGCGAGTTCCGGCCCGCCCTGAAGGGGGTGACGACGGTGCCGCGCCCCTACGCGGGACTCCCCCGGATCTGGCACGGCTCGGCGACCTCCCTCAACTCCCCCGAACTCGCGGCCAGGCACGGCGATCCGCTGTTCACGGCGAACGCGATCCAGCCGCGGGCCGCGTACGCGAAGCTGATCGACCACTACCGGGAGCGGTTCGCGGCGTACGGGCACGACCCGGCGGACGCGCACGTGGCGGCGGGGTCGGGCGGGCTGCTCATCGCGGACACGCACGAGCGGGCGGTGGCCCGCTACCGGGACCTGTACGAGGCGAAGGTCGCGCAGACCTTCAAGCCGCAGCTGGCGGGCAGGGCAGGCTACAACACGCCGTTCCGGACCATCGAGGACGCCATCGCGGACGGGCCGCAGCTGATCGGCTCGCCGCAGCAGATCATCGACAAGATCCTCGGGTACCACGAGGTGTACCGGCACGATCTGCAGTCGGTCACGGTGGACGGGTTCGGGCAGGGCACGAACGAGCAGATCGAGACCTTGCAGCGGTTCGCGGAGGAGATCGCGCCGGTGGTGCGGGCCGAGGCCCCCAGCACCCTGTGGGAGTGAGCGCTCAGCCCTCCCCTTCCGGCCCGGAGTCGACGATGGAGTGCTCCAACTTGCCGAGCAGCCGGGCCAGTTGACGGCGTTCGGACGGGGAGAGGCCGGCGAGCATCCGGTTCTCGTTGTCCAGGTGCTCGGTGAACACCTCGTCGACCTTGGCGAGGCCCGCGTCGGTGAGCCGCGAGTAGACGACGCGCCGGTCGACGGCGTCGCGCTCGCGCACGATGAGGCCGTCCTTCTCGAGGCGGTCCATGCGCAGCGTGACCCCGGCCGAGGAGACGAGGCCGGAGTCGGCGAGCTGACCGGCGGTGAGCCGGTACGGGGTGCCCGAGCGGCGCAGCGCGGTCAGCACGTCGAACCCGGCGACGGACAGCCCGTGCCGCTCGATCGACGCGTTGAGCTTGGTGTTGTACCGCAGGAACGAGCGGTGCAGCCGGGCCAGCACCTCCAGCGGAGAGGTGTCGAGTTCGGGCCGCTCGCGGGCCCAGTCCGCCACGATCTGTGTCACGGCGTCCTGCCGCGTCGCCTTCCGCTCGGCCATCCCGTCCCCTCGCGCAGCTCCCGGGTGGGCGCATGGTCGTACGCCCCTGAAAATTCTATCCCTGAAGCGATCACGTGCCGTCCACGGACGGTGGCGACGGTCAGCGGGTGCGGCGGCCGAGTACGCGGATCAGCACGACGGCGGCGAGCACGGCGGCGGCCGGGACGGCGGCCTTGCGCAGCAGGACCGGCAGCGCGGCGGCGCCGAGGTCGACGGCCTCCGGCTCGGCGGCGCCCGCCGCAAGGGGCGCCGGGGCGGTCTGCGGCGCGCTGAGCAGTTCGCGCAGCCGGTCGGCGAACTGGCCGACGATGCGGTCGCCGACCTCGGTCATGATGCCGCGGCCGAACTGCGCGGGGCGGCCGGTGATGTCGAGATCGGTGCGGACCCGTACGCGGGTGCCCGCGGGGTCGGCGGCGAGTTCGGCGGTGACGGCGGCGGAGGCGGTGCCCGCACCGCGGGTCTCGCTGCCGCTGAGGGCGAGGCGCAGGCTGCGGGCGTCCTCGTCACGGGCGACGGTGCCCTCGCCGCGGTAGCTCATCTGCACCGCGCCGACCTTGACCTTGACGCGGCCGGTGAAGGAGTCGCCGTCGAGGGTGTCGAGGACCGCGCCGGGCATGCAGGGGGCGACGCGGGCGAGGTCGTGGAAGAGCTTCCAGGCGTCGTCGGGCGCTGCCGGGACGGTGAAGGTGTGGTCGAGCTGCATGGTCGGGGTCGTCCTGTCGTGAGAATGCGGGTCGGCTGTCAGTCGGTGGGGGCGGTGCGCAGCAGGTCGCGGATGCGGCTGGGTGAGAGGGGGCCGCGGCGGACGACGACGCCGAAGGGGCGCAGGGCGTCCTCGACGGCGTTCGCGAGGACGGCCTGCGGGGCGATGGCGCCGCCCTCGCCGAGGCCCTTCACGCCGAGGTCGTTCATCGGGCTCGGGGAGTGGATCTCGTCCATGTCGAGGTCGGGGATCTCGGACGAGGTGGGCACGAGGTAGTCCATGTACGTGCCGGTGCGGGGCTGGCCGTCGGGGCCGTAGATCATCTCCTCGTAGAGGGCGCCGCCGATGCCCTGGGCGATGCCGCCGGTGACCTGGCCCTCGGCGATGAGCGGGTTGACGATGACGCCGGCGTCGTGGACGACGACGTACTGGAGGATCTCCAGCTCGCCGGTGTGCTCGTCGACCTCGACGACGGCGGCGTGGGCGCCGCTGGCGACGGCGAAGCCGGGCGGGCGGAAGTGGACGGTCTCGCTGAGTTCGGTGCCGTGCCGGCCGTCGGCGGGCTCGGGCGTGCCGGGCAGCGGGGCGCGGCCGGTGAGTTCGGCGAGGGTGAGGGTGGGCCCGTCGGCGGTCTCGGTGGTGAACACGCCGTCGGCGAGGGTGAGTTCGGCGACGGGGACGCCGAGGCGGCGGGCGGCGGCGTCGAGGGCCTTCTCGCGGACGAGTTTCCCGGCGCGGTGGGTGGCGTTGCCCGCGTTGACCAGGGCGCGGCTGGCGATGGTGCCGACGCCGAACGGGGTCTTGTCCGTGTCGCCGCCCACCACGTCGATGACGTCGAGCGGGACGCCGAGCGCGTCGGCGGCGATCTGCGCCATGGAGGTGCGGTGGCCCTGGCCCTGGGAGGGGGCGCCGATGGCCAGCTTGACGCGGCCGCTGGGGGCGACGTCGATGCGGGCGGTCTCGAAGGGGCCGAGCCCGGTCGCCTCGATGTACATCGCGTAGCCGACGCCGATGTGCTTGCCCTCGCGCTGCTCCCCCGTCGGTACGGCGACCTTGGCACGGGCCCTGCGCAGCAGCTCGGGGAAGTCTCCGGAGTCGTACGACTGGGGATTGCCGGAGCGGTCGACGAGGCCGGTGGTGTACGGCATGTCGTCGGGGCCGATGAGGTTCCGGGCCCGCAACTCGGCCGGTTCGATGCCGAGTTCGGCGGCGAGCCGGTCCATGGCGCGCTCCATCGCGAACACCGTCTCGGGTCGCCCGGCGCCGCGGTAGGGCGTGGCGAAGGCGGTGTTGGTGAGGACGCCGACGACGTCGATGTCCACGTTCGGGACGCGGTAGGGGCCGAGCAGATGGCACAGCGAGTTGTACGGGACGACGAGGCCCGTCATGTTGTACGCGCCGAAGTTGACGGTGATGCGGTCGCGGACGGCGAGCAGCTTTCCGTCGGCGTCGGCGGCGAGTTCGATGCGGTGGATCTGTTCGCGGGCGTGGCTGGCGGCGGTGAGGTTCTCGCCGCGGTCCTCGCGCCAGACGACCGGGCGGCCCAGCTCCCCGGCCGCGTAGGGGATCAGCAGCTCCTCGACGTAGAGGATGCCCTTCTGGCCGAAGCCGCCGCCGACGTCGGTGGCGATGACGCGGACGGTCTCGGAGTCGCGGCCCAGGGTATGCGCGATGGCCTCGCGGACGCGGTGCGGGGTCTGGGTGTTGGACCAGACGGTGAGCTCGGAGCTGTAGGGGTCGACGCGGGCGGCGACGGCGCGGGTCTCGATGGGTGAGGCGACGTAGCGGTGGGCGTGGAACTCCTCGCTGATCACGGTGTGCGCGGCGGCGAACGCCCGCTCGGGGTCGCCGACTTGAGTGGCGACGGCGACGGCCGTGTTGTCGGGGAGGTCGTCGTGGAGGAGCGGGGCGTCGGCGGCGAGGGCGAGGTCGGGGTCGACGAGGACGGGGAGCGGGCTGTAGCGCACCTCGATCAGTTCGAGGGCGTCCTCGGCGAGGTACCGGTTCTCGGCGAGGACGATCGCCACGGGCTGGCCGACGTAGTGGACCTTGTCGGCGGCGAGCAGCGGCATGGGGGTGACGGCGACGCGCGGGTCGAGGAGTTCGGCGAGCCGGGGCGGGGTGCGCAGCTCCTCGCGGTTGAGGAGGGCGGGAAGGTGGGCGAGGTCGGCGCCGGTCCACACGGCGACGACGCCGGGCGCCTCGCGGGCGGCCTTGACGTCGACGGAGTCGATCCGGGCGTGGGCGTGCGGGCTGCGCAGGACGGCCGCCTCGGCGGCGCCGGGCAGGTCGATGTCGTCGACGTAGCGGCCGTTGCCGCGCAGCAGCCGGTCGTCCTCGACGCGCGGGACGGGGCGGCCGATCCAGGCGCCGCTGTCGTTGCCGGTGCGGGTCATGGTCACTCCCCTCGCTTCGGGGCGTCGTGGGCGGTGCTCTCGAGGGTCTCGGGGATCTCGTACGTCTCGTCGAGGGCCTGGCCCAGGGCGCGGCGGATGTTGCGGTAGCCGGTGCAGCGGCACAGATGGCCGCTGAGGGCGTCGGCGACCTCGGTGTCGTCGGGGCGTGCGTCCTGTTCGGTCAGGGCGGTCGCCGTCATCAGGAAGCCGGGGGTGCAGAAGCCGCACTGCATGCCGTGGCACTCGTGGAAGGCGCGCTGGACGGGGGTGAGCGGCGCGTCGCCAGGTGCCAGGCTCTCGACGGTGCGCAGGTCGGCGCCCTCGCACTGGACGGCGAGGGTGAGGCAGGAGCGGACGGGGACGTCGTCGACGAGGACCGTGCAGGCGCCGCAGACCCCGTGCTCGCAGCCGACGTGGGTGCCGGTGAGCCGGAGCCGGTCGCGCAGGAAGTCGCTGAGCAGCAGCCGGGATTCGACCTGTGCGGTGACGGGCGCGCCGTTCACGGTGAGGCGTATCCCGTGCCAGCCGGAGGGTTCGGCGAGCGGCGGGGTCCGGGCGGGTCGGGGTGCGGGGATCACTGTGGTCTCCTCGGTCATCGGGTGCGCTCCCATGCGGTGGTGCAGGCGCGGCCGAGGAGGTGGGCGGCGGCCTCGCGGCGGTAGGCGGCTGTGGCGTGGACGTCGTCGGACGGGGTGAGGTGGGCGAGGGCCGCCTCCTGGGCGGCGGCGCGGGCGGCCGGGCCGCCGTCGGTGCCGGTCAGCGCCTCCTCCACGGCGGGCAGCCGGACCGGGACGGGGCCGACGCCGCAGAAGACGGCGCGGGCTCCGCTCACCCGCTCTCCGTCGCGCGACAGCAGGACGGCGATGCCGACCGTGGCGAAGTCGCCGTGTCTGCGGGTGAGTTCCTCGAACGCCCAGCCGCTCCGCTGCGGCGGCAGGACGACCTCGGTGAGCAGTTCGTCCGGTTCGACGGCGGTCTGGAAGGTGGCGACGAAGAAGTCCCCGGCGGCGACCGTACGCGTCCCGGCCGGGCCCGCGATCACGAAGCGGGCGTCCGACGCGAGGGCGGCGGTGGGGAGTTCGGCAGCCGGGTCGTGGTGGACGAGGCTGCCGCACACGGTGCCCCGGGCGCGGATCTGCGGGTGCCCGATGTGGCCGATCGCGGCGGCGAGCAGCGGCCAGCCGGTGCGGACGACGGGGTCGGCGGCGGCCCGGGCCTGGCGGACGGCCGCGCCGATGCGCAGGGCGCCGGACGCGTCGACCTCGATCCGGTCGAGGCCGGGGATGCGGGTGATGTCGACGAGCAGGCCGGGGCGGGCGAGCCGCATGCCCAGCATGGGGATCAGCGACTGGCCGCCGGCCACCACCTTGGGGTCGCGGTCCTCGTCGGCGAGCAGGGCCAGCGCCTCCGGGACGGTGCGGGGCGCGCTGTAGTCGAAGGGTGTCGGTTTCAAGCGTCTGCCACCTCGCCTCTCAGGTCAGGCCTCGATCGGCCATGTATCTAATAGCTGAAATGATTGACACTGAACTATCTTCTTGGCAAGAGGCTGCGGAGAAAGGTTCTGAAGTGATGCGTCATGTGATCGACCAGGCCGCCGCGTGGCAGGCCGACGGAGTCCGCTTCGCGCTGGCCACGGTGGTCCGCACGGCGGGCTCGGCCCCGCACCCCGCGGGCACCTCGATGCTGGTGGCCGCCGACGGGCGGGTCGTCGGCAGCGTCTCCGGCGGCTGCGTGGAGGCGACGGTGTGCGCGGTCGCCGAGGAGGTGCTGGCCGGCGCGGGGCCCGCCCGCGAGACGTACGGGGTGAGCGACGACGACCCCTTCGCGGTCGGGCTGACCTGCGGCGGGACGATCGAGGTGACGGTGCGGGAGGTGACCGCGCGCACCCCGCTCGGGCGGGTGGCTGCCGATGTCGCGGCCCGGGTGCCGGTGGCGCTGGTGACTCCGCTCGACGGGGACGGCGCGGGACTCGCGGTCGGCGCCACGGGCGTGTCGGGATCGCTCGGCGACCCGCTTCTGGACCGGGCCGCGCGGGACGCCGCCACGGGGCTGCTCGCCCGCGGCGAGAGCGGAGTCGTCACGGTCGGCGAGGCGGCGCCGGGCCCCGGCTGCGCGCCCGAACGGGCCCTGTTCGTACGGTCCTTCGGGACACCGCCCCGGCTGCTGGTCTTCGGTGCCGTCGACTTCGCGCGGCCGCTGGTGCGGATCGCCGCCCTGCTCGGGTACCGGGCGACGGTGTGCGACGCGCGGCCCGCCTTCGCGACGCCCGCGCGCTTCCCGGAGGCCGCCGAGGTCGTCACGGACCTGCCGCACCGCTGGCTCGCCGCGCACGAGGACCTGGTCGACGCGTCGACCGCGATCTGCGTGCTCACCCACGACGCCCGCTTCGACGTGCCCGTCCTGGAACGGGCGCTGCGCGGGCGGGCCGGGTACGTCGGCGCGATGGGCAGCCGGCGCACCCACGAGGACCGGCTCGCCCGGCTGCGGGACGCGGGGCTCGACGCCGTCGCCCTGGGCCGGCTGCGCTCCCCGATCGGCCTCGACCTCGGCGGGCGCGGCCCCGAGGAGACGGCCGTGTCGATCGCGGCGGAGATCGTCGCCACGCGCCGGGGCGGCAGCGGACGCCCGCTGGGCGACCTGACCGGGCCGGTGCACGCCGCGCACCCTCTTTTGAACAGTCGCTCCAAAGGAGCCGCCGGGATGGAGGTTTTGAACGTACGTTCATAAATCGCGCATCGGTGAACGCTTCGTCTAATGTGGCGCCGTGGACGCAGAGCAGGAGAAACCCCCGGAGAACGAGCGACGGCGCGGCCGCTCCCACGACCCCGAGGGCCGTCGCAGGGCCGTGCTCGAAGCGGCGCGCCGACTGTTCGCCGCGAACGGCTACCAGGGCGTCGGCATCCGGGCCATCGCCGCCGAGTCCGGGGTGACTCCGGGGCTCGTGATGGCCTACTTCGGGTCCAAGGACGGGCTCTTCCGCGCGGTCGTCGGCGAGGGCACGGGGGTCACGGCCCATGTGCTCGCCGAGGCGGGCAACGATCCGGCCGGCCTGCCCCGGGCGCTCGCCCACTCCTACCTGGACCGCTGGGACCACCTCTCCACCCAGGACCCGCTGGCCGCGCTGATCCGCTCGGCCCTCAACCACCGGCCCAGCGCCGAGCAGTTGGCCGAGATGCTGGAGCGCCTGGTGACCGGGCCGCTCACCGGCGTGCTCGGCGACTCGCCCGGGGCCCTGGCCCGGATCGGCCTCATCCGCAGCATCCTGTTCGGCGTCATCATGGAGCGCTATCTCTTCGCCCACGAGCCGGCCCGCTCCGTGCCGACGACCGAGCTGGAGCCGCTGCTCACGGCGGTGCTCGCGGCGGCGATCGGGGAGCCGGACACCGCGGCGGCTCCCCCGCCGGCCCCGGAACCCGCCCCGTCGAACCCCGACCCCACCCCCGCCCCCGCGACCGACTCCGACACCCGGGTCTTCGCCGCCCTCACCGACTGCGCCACCCGCTACCGCGCCCTGATCGGCCGGGTCGTCAAGCGGCACGGGATCGGTCTCGCCGCGTTCGACGTCCTCGCCGAGCTGCGGCGGGCCCCCTCCCGGCGCACCATGAGCGAACTCGCGGCGGCGGGTGCGGTCCGGGCCGGCGGGATGACCCAGCACGCCGACCGGCTGGCCGGCGCCGGGCTCATCGAGCGCGAGCGCGACGACCGCGACCGGCGCGTGGTGTGGCTGCGGCTGACCCCGGCGGGCCGCGACCTGGTGGACCGGGTCGCCGAGGAGCGCCGGGCCGGCGAGCGGGAACTCCTCGACCGGCTGCGCCCCGACGAGCGCCGCCGCCTCGATGTGCTCCTCGCCTCGCTGGGCCGCACGCTGGCCGAGTCCGCCGACGCCCCCTGACAGCACGACGGCGCCGGTCCCCCGCACGGGGATCCGGCGCCGCGCACCACCCGCTCAGGCGTTCAGGTCCTCCAGCGTCCGCCCCTTCGTCTCCACGGCGAACAGCGCGATCACCGCGCCGACCACGGCCACCCCGGCCAGCTGGGCGAAGACGAGGCCGAGGCTGCCGCCCGCGCCGAGGATCGCGCCGACCGTGATGGGGCCGAGGATCACCCCGAGCCGGTTCCACAGGCCGCCGAACGCCGCGCCCCTGGCCCGGTTGGAGGTCGGGTAGAGCTCGGGCGAGTAGAGGTAGAGGCCCGCGTTGATCGCGTAGACGAAGAACGTCGTGAACGACGCGAACACCGCGACCTGGAGCCCCGAGGTGACCCCGGTGAGGGCGAGGACGCCGAGCGCGAGCGCGGTGCCGCC
Organism: Streptomyces sp. NPDC046716; assembly: GCF_040645755.1. Taxonomy (NCBI): domain Bacteria; kingdom Bacillati; phylum Actinomycetota; class Actinomycetes; order Kitasatosporales; family Streptomycetaceae; genus Streptomyces; species Streptomyces sp. NPDC046716. The sequence continues at coordinate 178,231 of NZ_JBEYYU010000009.1, read as the reverse complement.
CAGGGCCGCGACCAGCGCGGGGCGCCGGCCGATCCGGTCGATGACGAGCGCGACAACGAACGTGCCGACCAGACCCGTGAGGTTGCTCAGGAGCGTGTAGACGAGCGCCGTGGTCAGGTCCAGGCCGAAGTTCTTCGTGTACAGCGACGGCAGCCAGGTCGAGATGCCGTGATTGACGTAGTACGCGACGAACCACAGACCCGACAGCACGGCGGTACGGCGCAGATAGCGGCCGGTGAACAGGTCGCGCAGGCGGCCCCGGGTCACTTCCTCCGCGGGCGCGTCCGACGGCCGGGGCAGTGGCTCGCCGACCGCCTTCTCGACCTCCGCCTCGATCCGGGCGATGACCTGTTCGGCCTCCTCGACCCGGCCCTGCGAGAGCAGCCAGCGGGGTGATTCGGCGACCTGCCGGGGCAGCAGGACCGCGATCAGGACGGGCAGCGCGCCCAGCACGAACATCGCGCGCCAGCCGAGGTTCGGCACCACCCACACGGCGACGAGGCTGGCCGCCGCGAGCCCGGCCGGGAAGATCATCTCGTAGAGCAGGACGAAGCGGCCGCGCTTGTCGGAGCGGGAGATCTCGTTGATGTAGGTGGCCGCGACGGGGACGACGCCGCCGATGCCGAGGCCCTGGACGAACCGGAAGAGGGAGAACAGTTCGATCCCGTTCGCCAGGGCGACGGCGAGGCTGGCGACGCCGGTGATCCCCACGCCGAGCGCGACCGTCCGCACCCGGCCGATCCGGTCGCCGAGCCAGCCCGCGACCAGCGCGCCGAGCAGCATGCCGATGGAGCCCGCGGTGACCGCGAAGGTCGCCTGCCCCGTCGAGAGGTTCCAGTCCTTGGTCAGGACGGGCAGGGCGGAGGCGGCCAGGAGCTGGTCGAAGGCCTCGAAGAACGTCACGGCGCCGATCAGGAATCGGACCTTGACGTGCCAGCGGGAGTGCGGCAGCCGTTCGAGCCTGGCCGCGATCGAGCCGAGGCCCTGGGTGCCGGCCACAGTCGTCATAGAGGGGGTCCTTCCGCGAACACGCGAGACAGGGGAGTTCCGCAGACAGTAGGAGCCGACACCTAAGCGGTCAATGGTTAGGCACTTAGACATGTAGAGAGTGACGCCACCGCCACCTGCGCGTAACTGATGCTGCACAGCGGGGAGTCCGCCCAGAACGGGCATCGCGATCAAGGGTCTTGCGGAGAATCATTTAAGCGCTTAGATTTCTAGCACTTCAGCGATTCCGCATCTGCTCCCCCTGCCCCGCCCGCTCCGCCTTCTGCGCTCCGGAGGTCCCGCCGTGCCCCACCACCTCACCGAGATCCTCGTCGCGGGCCGGTGGCGACGCGGCGGCGGCGAGCCCGTCGAGACCGTCGACCCGGCCACCGGAAAGGTCCTCGCCACGGTGCACTCCGCGTCGGCCGAAGAGGTCGACGAGTCGGCGCGGGCGGCGGCGGAGGCCGTCGCCGATCCGGCCTGGCGCGACCTGCTCCCCCATCAGCGGGCCCGACTCCTCCACCGCATCGCGGAGTTGACGGAGGAGGCGGCCGACGAGCTGGCCGCGATCCAGACCGCGGACACCGGCAAGACGCTCACCGAGACGAAGGCCCTCGCTCTCAGCGCGGCCGGTACGTTCCGGTACCTGGCGGCGGCGCTGGAGACCGCCGAGGACGCCCTCACCCCGGCGCGCGGCCCGTACGTCACGATGAGCGTGCACGAGCCGATCGGAGTCGTCGGCGCCATCAACCCCTGGAACTCGCCGGTCGCGAGCGACGCGCAGAAGATCGCCCCGGCGCTCGCGGCGGGCAACGCGATCCTGCTGAAGCCGGCCGCCTGGACCCCGCTCGTCTCCCTCGCGCTCGGCCGCGTCATCACCCGCGCCCTCGACGAACTCGGCCTGCCCACCGCCCTTTTGTCGGTGCTGCCCGGCAGCGGCCGGGTGGTCGGTGACGCGGTGGTGCGGCATCCGCTGGTCGGCCGGATCGGGTTCACCGGCGGCACGGAGACCGGCCGCTCCATCGCCGGGATCGCCGCGCAGAAGCTGATCCCCGCCTCGCTGGAGCTGGGCGGCAAGTCGCCGACCATCGTGCGGGCCGACGCCGACCTCGAACAGGCCCTGGCGGGGGTGATGTTCGGGATCTTCTCCTCCAGCGGGCAGTCCTGCATCGCCGGTTCGCGGCTCTTCGTGGCCCGCGAGATCCACGACGCGTTCGTCGCCGAACTCGTCGCCCGCGTACGGAAGCTGCGGGTCGGGCCCGGCACCGCCCCGGACACCCAGGTGGGTCCGCTCGTCCACCACAGGCACCGGGACGCGGTCGCCGCGTACGTGGACCTGGCCCGCTCGGAGGGCGCCGAGGTGCTGTGCGGCGGCGCCGCACCCGAGGGGCCGGAATACACCGACGGCGCGTACTACCTGCCCACCGTCCTCACCGGACTGCCGAACTCGGCGCGCACCTGCCAGGAGGAGATCTTCGGCCCGGTCCTGGTGGTGCTGCCCTACGACGACGAGGACGACCTGGTCGCCCAGGCCAACGACTCCGTGTACGGGCTCGCCTGCGGCATCTGGACCCGCGACCATCGGGCCGCCTGGCGCCTCGCCCGCCGGATCGACGCGGGCACCGTCTGGATCAACACGTACAAGCAGTTCAGCGCGTCCACCCCGTTCAGCGGGATGAAGGACAGCGGACTCGGCACGGAGAAGGGCCGGGACGCCATCCGCGCCTACCAGCGCCAGAAGTCCCTGTACTGGGGCACCTCCGACGCCCCGCTCCCCTGGGCCAACTGACCATGTCTGCAACGGAGTACCCGATGTCCCACCCCCCGATCGCCCGGCTGCGCGCGCTGCGCTCCGTCGAACTGCTCACCCCCTCCTTCACCGAGGCCACCGACTTCTACGAGGACGCCTGGGGCCTGGAGGTCGTCGAGGCCGAGCAGGGCGCGAGCTGGCTGCGCGGCACCGGCGAGGAGCACCACGCCCTCCAGCTGACCCGGTCCGAGCGCACCGGCCTCGGCCGGCTCGTGTTCGCCGTCGCCACCCCCGCCGAGATCGACGAGGCGGCACGGCGGCTCGACGCGCGCGGCATCGTGCCGGTCGCCGGTCCCGGCCCGCTCGACCAGGTCGGCGGCGGCTACGGCCTGCGCTTCCACGACCACGAGGGCCGGCTCGTCGAGCTGTCCGCCGACACCTGGGCGGTCGCCCCGCGCGGCCGGGACGCCGCGATCCCGGTCGGCGTCACCCACACCGTCCTCAACACCCCGGACATCGACGCGGCCGTCGCCTTCTACCGCGACGTGCTCGGCCTGCGCGTCTCCGACTGGTCCGAGCACCAGATGGCGTTCCTGCGCTGCAACGCCGACCACCACTGCATCGCGTTCAACCAGGCCGAGTGGGTCTCCCTCAACCACGTGGCGTACGAGATGAGTTCGGTCGACCACTTCATGCGCGGCCTGGGCCGGCTCCGCCACCACGGGATCGTCCCGCAGTGGGGTCCCGGGCGGCACGGACCCGGGAACAACACCTTCTCCTACTTCACCGATCCGACCGGCCTGGTCTGCGAGTACACCTCCGAGGTCGCGCAGGTCGTCGAGGACCGGTGGATCGCCAAGGTGTGGCGGCGGGTGCCCGAGCTGTCCGACCTGTGGGGCACGGCCGGGCCGCCGTCGAAGGAGATCCGCTGTCACATGGCCGGCAACCCGGAAGGACCCCTCGCATGACCAGCACCCTCAAGGTCGGACTCGTCGGCTGGGGCGCCATCGGCCGCGTCGTCGGCACCGTCCTCGCCGAACAGGGCATCGCGGGAGCGGAGTTGACGTGCATCGTCGACAACCGCCCGCTCGGCGAGGCGGCCCCGGCGCCGCAGGTCGCCTTCGAGGAGGCCATCGAAGCGTGCGACCTGATCGTGGAGGCGGCGGGCCAGGGTGTCGTACGGGAGTGGGGCGAGCGCGTCCTCACCTCCGGCACCGATCTGCTGGTGGCGTCCACCGGGGCGCTGACCGACGAGGAGTTGGCCAAGCGGCTGCTCGCCGCCGGTCCCGGCCGGGTGTACTTCACCGGTGGCGCGGTCGGCGGCCTCGATCTGCTCCAGGCGGTGCGCGCCCTCGGCCCGCTGGACGACGTACGGCTCACCACCACCAAGCTGCCCTCGACCCTCGAACAGCCGTGGATGGAACCCGAGTTGCTGGACCGGATGCGTGCGGCGTCCGGGCCGGTCGAGGTGATGAGCGGGACCGCGCGCGACGTGCCGGTGAAGTTCCCCAAGTCGACCAATGTCGCGGCCTCGGTCGCGCTCGCCGTCGGCGACCTGGACGCTGTGCGGGTCCGGGTCGTCGCGGATCCGGGCGCCACCCTGACCCGGCACGTCGTCGAGGCGTCCGGCGAGCACGGCGCGTACCGCTTCGAGGTGGCGCACCGGCCCGACCCGGGGAACCCGGCGACCAGCCAGGTCGTGCCGTACGCGGTGCTGCGCTCACTGGCGGCGCTGGCCGGACGATCGGGGCAGATCCTGTGAGCGTCCACCTGGAAAGCGCGGGCGCGGACGGCCCGCTGCTGCTCTGCCTGCACGGCATCGGCTCCTCGTCGGCGGCGTTCGCCCCGCAGCTCGCCGGGCTCTCCGGGCACGCGCGGGTCGTCGCCTGGGACGCGCCCGGGTACGGCAGGTCGGACGATCCGGAAGGCCCGCTGGACCTCGACGGGTTCGCCGACGCGGCCGCCGACGTGATCCGCTCGCACGGCACCTCGGCCCATGTGCTCGGGGTCTCGTGGGGCGGCGTGATCGCGCTGCGGCTCGCCACCCGCCACCCGGACCTCGTCGACTCCCTGATCGTCGCCGACTCCAGCGCGGGCTCCGGCACCGACGAGGCCAAGGCCGCCGGGATGCGGGCGCGCGCCGCCGAGCTCGCCGAGGCCGGGCCGCGGGCCTTCGCCGAGAAGAGGGGCCCGCGCCTCGTCTCCGACCTGGCGCCCGCCGCGCTCGTCGAGCGGGTCGTCGACACCATGGCCGGCGCGGTGCGGCTGCCCGGCTACAGGTACGCCGCCGAGTCGATGGCCGGCGCCGATCTGCGCCCCGAACTGTCCGCCGTCACCGCGCCCGCGCTCGTCGTGTGCGGCGACCGCGACACGGTCACCGGCGTCGAGGCCTCCCAGGTCCTCGCCGGTGGCCTGCACAAGACCGCCTACGTGATCGTCAAGGACGCCGGTCACCTGGCCAACCAGGAACAGCCCGAGCGGTTCAACGCCTGGGTCCTGTCCCATCTGCACATCGTCACCAACGCCCGCACGCAGCGGGCCCGGAAGGGCTGATCACCATGCCGCTGACCACCACCGAGTACGACAACGCCGGCGACCTCGCCGCGTACACCGACTCCCTCATCGCCACGAAGGACTCCCGGGTCGCGGACTTCGACACCCTGTCCTTCCAGGAGAAGGCGGGCCCGCAGTTCCGTCGCGGCCAGATCCGCTACGTGGGCTCCGGCGCCACCGGCAACCACGAGGGCGACAAGCGGATCCTCCCGTCCGGCGGCTTCACCTTCTCCAACATGCTGCTCCAGCCCGGCGCCGAGGGCCCGGCCCACACCCACCACGACGTCGAGGAGGCGTTCTTCGTCCTGGAGGGCCGGGTCCGCGTGGGCATCCACCGCGGTCCGGACGAGGTCGAGTACCGCACCCTCGGCTACCGCGACATGATCGTGGTGCCCGCCGGCGTGACCCGCTCGCTGAAGAACGAGGGCGACACCGACGCCCTGTTCTGCGTCGTCATCGGCACGCAGAAGCCGCAGGTCCCGTCGTACCCGGAGTACTCGCCGATGCACGGCGTGACCCGTGACTGACGCTCCTCTGGTCGTCGTGACCGGGGCGGGCCGTGGCCTGGGACTGGCCATGGCCCGCCGGGCCGGCGAGGACAGCTTCCGGGTCGTCGTCGCCGAGGTCGACACCGAGCGCGGCACGGAGGCGGCGGCCGGGCTGCGGGCCGACGGCATCGACGCGCACTTCGTGCGGTGCGACGTCGCCGACCCGGACTCCGTCGACGAACTCGCTTCAGCCGTAGGGAACTTGGGTCCGCTGTACGGGCTCGTGAACAACGCGGCGCTCGCCAACGGCGTCGGCGGCAAGGAGTTCCAGGACATCGACATCGCCGCCTGGGACCGGCTGATGGCGGTCAACGCACGCGGCCCCTGGCTCGTCGCGAAGGCCCTGCACCCGCTGTTCGGAGCGAGCGGACGCATCGTCAACATCGCCTCGGACGCCGCCCTGTACGGCTCCCCGCGGCTCGCCCACTACATCGCCTCCAAGGGCGCCGTGATCGCCCTCACCCGGGCGATGGCCCGCGAACTCGGCGAGCGCGGCATCACCGTGAACGCGCTGGCGCCCGGCCTGACCGAGGGCGAGGCGACCGAGACGGTCCCCGCCGAGCGGCACGGCCTGTACGCCGCGAACCGGGCGATCTCGCGGCCCCAGCAGCCGGACGACCTGACCGGGCTCGCCGCCTTCCTCCTCTCCGAGGAGTCCCGCTATCTGACCGGACAGGTGATCGCCGTCAACGGCGGATTCACCATGAACTGATCGACGAAGGACACACGCTATGGATCTGGGCCTCGCCGACCGGACCTATGTGGTCACCGGAGGCAGCTCGGGCGTCGGCCTGGCCACGGTCCGCGCCCTGCTGGACGAGGGCGCGAACGTCGCCACCTGCGGCCGCGACGCCGACCGGCTCGCCCGCGTCGGCCGCCACGACCGGCTGTTCACCGCCGCCTGCGACGTGCGGGACGCCGACGCCGTACGGGACTTCGTGACGGCCTCGGCCGACGCGTTCGGCGGCCGCGTCGACGGGCTCGTGAACAACGCCGGGCAGTCCCGGATGAAGCGGCTCGACGACACCACCGCCGACGACTGGCGCGACGAACTGGAGCTGAAGTTCGCGGGCGTCCTCCACCCGCTCCAGGCGGCCCGCAAGCATCTCGCCGCGTCCGACGCGGCGTCCGTCGTCAACGTCAACGCGGTGCTCGCCAAGCAGCCCGAGACCCGCCTGATCACGACGAGCGCCGCCCGCGCCGGCATCCTCAACCTCTCCAAGTCCCTCGCCACGGAACTCGCCGCGGACGGCATCCGGGTCAACTCGGTCTGCCTGGGCCTCGTCGACACCGGCCAGTGGACGCGCCGGCACGCCGCCGCCGACTCCGGCCTCTCCTACGAGGACTGGCAGGCGGAGCTGGCCGCGGACCGGGGCATCGCGCTCGGCCGGCTCGGCCGCGCCGAGGAGGTCGCGTACGCGATCGTCGCGCTGCTCTCGCCGCGCGCCTCGTACATCACCGGAACCAGCATCGACGTCTGCGGCGGAGTCGGCCGCGGCATCCTCTGAGGAGCTCGCATGAAGTACGCCGATGGAGGCGCCCTCCTCGTCGCCGTTCTGAAGGAACTGGGCATCGACACGGTCTTCGGGATCGTGTCCGTGCACAATCTGCCGCTGGTCGAGGCCGTCGACCGCGAGCTGCGCTTCGTCCCCGTGCGGCACGAGGCGAGCGCCGTGAACGCCGCCGACGCCTACGGGCGGGCCCGCGGCTCGATCGGCTGCGCGCTCACCTCGACCGGGACGGGCGCGGGCAACGCGGCCGGGTCGCTGATCGAGGCGCTCGCGTCCGGCACGTCCGTGCTGCACGTCACCGGTCAGGTGGAGAGCCGGTTCCTGGGCAGCGGGCGGGGGTTCATCCACGAGACGAAGGACCAGCTCGGCATGTTGACCGCCGTCTCCGCGCACGCGGCCACGGTGGGCTCCGCCGACGAGGCGGGACGCGTGCTGCGCGAGGCCGCCCGCGCCGCGCTGGCCTCGCCGGGCGGCCCGGCGAGCGTCGAGTGGCCGATCGATCTGCAGTACGCGGCCCAGACGGACACCGTGAGCGAGGTACCGGCCGCCGCCCTTCCCCTCGCGGACGTCGCGGACGCTGCGGCGCTGCTGCGCGCGGCCGAGCGACCGCTGATCTGGGCCGGCGGCGGCGCCACGCGGGCCCGCGACGAACTGGCCGCGCTCGTCGGGGCGACCGGCGCGGGGCTGCTCACCTCCAACTCCGGGCGCGGCGCGGTGCCCGAGGACCACCCGCAGGTCATCGGCAACTTCGCCACCACGCCCGCGGTCCGCGCTCTGCTCGCCGACGCGGACCTCCTCCTCACCGTCGGCACCCACTTCCGGTCGAACGAGACCGCCGACTACGGACTCGAACTCCCCGCCGCGCACGTGCAGATCGACATCGACGCCGCCGCGCTCGGCCGGGTCTACCCGGTCGCGCACGCCCTGCACGGCGACGCCGCCGCCACCCTCGGCGCGCTGCTCCCCCACGCGCGGCGGGCCGACCCGGACTGGACGCGCCGCGTCACCCGGGTGCGTACCGAGGTGCGCGCGACGCTCCACGACAACATCGGCCCGCAGGCCGCGATCTGCGACGCGCTGCGCGCCGCGCTCCCCCGGGACGCGGTCGTCGCCCGCGACGTCACCATCCCCTCCAGCAGCTGGGGCAACCGGCTTCTGGAGATGTACGACCCGCGGGCCAACGTCTTCCCGCGCGGCGGCGGCATCGGGCAGGGCCTCGGCATGGGCATCGGCGCCGCGCTCGCCGACCCGGAGCGGCCGACGGTCGTCATCGCGGGCGACGGCGGGCTCGCCGTCCATCTCGGGGAACTCCTCACCCTCGCCCAGGAACGGCCCCGGCTGACCCTGCTGGTCTTCAACGACGGCGGGTACGGCGTGCTGCGCAACATGCAGGACCGGTACGCGGACCGCCGCTCCGGCGTGGATCTGACCACGCCCGACTTCGAACTCCTCGCCCGCTCCTGCCGGTTGCCGTATCTGCGGATCGCGGACGCCGACCACGCCGCGCCCGTGATCCAGGAGGCCGTCGCCGCGGACGGACCGGTGCTCGTCGAGGTGGACCTGGCGGCGCTCGGCCCGATGAAGAACCCGTTCACCCCGCCCGTGAAGATCCCCGGCACGTAAGGAGGCCCCACCATGACCGACTCCGATCGTCGACTGGAGCTGCTGGTCCGGCGGATGACCTGGGAGGCCGACGGCGTCCTCTCCGTCGAGCTGACCCACCCCTCCGACCAGTTGGACAAGCCGCTGCCCGGCTGGGCGCCGGGCGCCCACATCGACGTGCACGTGGGCGGGCAGATCCGTCAGTACAGCCTGTGCGGCGACCCGGCCGTCACCGGCACGTACCGGATCGGCGTGCTCAACGAGCCCGCGTCGCGCGGCGGTTCGCGCCACGTCCACACCGCGCTGCGGCCCGGCCAGACCGTCACCGTCTCCGAGCCGCGCAACCACTTCGCCCTGGAGGACGCCGGCGGCTATGTCTTCGTCGCGGGCGGCATCGGGATCACCCCGATCCTCGCCATGGCCCGCGAGGCCGCCCGTCGCGGGGCGCGCTGGCGCCTGGTGTACGGCGGGCGCGGCCGCGCCTCCATGGCCTTCACCGACGAGCTGGCCGCGCTGGGCGGCGACGTGACGCTCGTACCGCAGGACGAGCGGGGCCACATCGATCTGGCGGCCGCGCTCGACGGGCTGCCCGACGACACCCTCGTGTACTGCTGCGGGCCCGAACCCCTGCTCGCCGCCGTCGAGGCGGTCTGCCCGGCGCCGGTGCTGCGCGTCGAGCGGTTCGCGGCGCCCGTCGTCGAACGGGACGCGGAGGACGGGGAGTTCGAGGTCGAGTGCCGCACCTCCGGGCTCACCCTCACCGTCGGCGCCGACACCTCGATCCTGGCGGCCGCCGAAGAGGCCGGCCTCGACGTCGCCAGCTCCTGCCGGGACGGCATCTGCGGCTCCTGCGAGACACGGGTCCTCGACGGCGCCGTCGACCACCGCGACTTCCTGCTCTCGGAAGCCGAGCACACCGCGAACGCCTCGATGATGATCTGCGTCTCGCGCTGCGCCGCCGGCTCCCGCCTCGTCCTCGACCTCTAGCCCCTGGGAGCACTTCCATGACCACCACCGAGACCTGGCCGTACCTGGAGATCCACCAGTCCCGCACCCACGAGCCGTCGCCCTACGAGCTGAAGCTGGCCGCCACCCTCGAAGAGGTCTTCACCAAGGACGGCCACGAACTCGCCGACGTCATCCGCGGACTGAACGCCCGTCAGATCCCCGCGCCGGACGGCGCCGCGTGGACCGAGGACTCCTTCCGCGCCGAGATGCACCGACTGGGAGCGTGACCGCCATGACCCCGAAAGCACCCGCCCTGACCGCCGACCACCTGTACGCGACGGGCCTGCGCGGCCAGTGGCACCCGGTCGTCCCCTCCTCGTTCGTCGCACCCGGCGCGATGCGCAAGGTCACCGTCCTCGGCGAGCAGTGGCTGCTGTTCCGCCGCTCGGACGGCACGCTGAGCATGCTCGCCGACCGCTGCCCGCACCGCGGCGCCCCGCTCTCGCTGGGCAAGCACCTGGGCGACCGGGTGGCCTGCTGGTACCACGGCGTGGAGATCGGGACCGACGGCACCGTCTCCTCCGTGCCCGGCCTGCCCGGCTGCAACCTGGAGGGCAAGCAGCTCGTCGTCTCGCTGCCCGTCAAGGAGGTGTCCGGCGCCGTCCTCGCCTACTTCGGCACCGAGGAGCAGCCGACTCCGGTCGAGCTGACGCTGCCCGAGCCGCTGACCGACCCCGGCACCGAGGCGATCCTCTGCTACGCCGAGTGGAACGTGCCGTGGCGGTACGCCGTCGAGAACCTGCTCGACCCGATGCACGGCGCGTTCCTGCACCACGACTCGCACACGATGTTCGACGGTGACACCACCGCCAAGTTCCGCATCCGCGAGACCGACCGCGGCTACTTCTTCGAGAAGACCGACCAGCGCGGCGTCAACTTCGACTGGGTCGAGCTGTGCCGCACCGGTGTGGACTGGGTCGACCTGTCGATCCCGTACCCGCCGTCGGCCGGACCCGGCGGCCCGTTCGGCATCGTCGGCATGGTCCGCCCGGTCGACGCGGAGCGCTGCGCCGTCTTCTTCTGGCGCTACCGCACGGTCCAGGGCTGGGAGCGCGACACCTGGCGCTTCCTCTACAAGACCCTGATCGAGCAGCGCCACTGGGACGTCCTGGAGCAGGACCGGGTGATGCTGGAGGCGATGCCGTCCGACGCCGACCAGCGGGAGAACCTGTACCAGCACGACCTCGGCGTGGTCCGGCTGCGCCGCATGTACCGCGGGGGCGCCGAGGCCCAGGCCACCGCCTGAGCCCCGGGCCCTCGGTAAGGGCGCGGCCAGGGCATCCCCCGTACGCCCATAATGGTCCGAGACATCGGAGGACCTGGCTCTCCGGAGGACGAGCAGAGGGGGCTGCCATGGCCGTCACCGACGAGGCCATCGAGAAGATCAAGGGCATGATCGTCTCGGGCGCGCTGCGCCCCGGCGACCGGCTCCCCAAGGAGAGCGAACTCGCCGCGGAGCTGGGGCTCTCGCGCAATTCGCTGCGCGAGGCGGTTCGCGCGCTCTCCCTCATCCGCATCCTGGACGTCCGGCAGGGCGACGGCACCTACGTCACGAGCCTGGACCCGCAGCTCCTCCTGGAGGCGCTGAGCTTCGTCGTCGACTTCCACCGCGACGACACGGTCCTGGAGTTCCTCGCCGTCCGCCGCATCCTGGAACCGGCCGCCACGGCGATGGCGGCGACCACCATCGACCGGGACCAGCTCGACCGGCTCGCCGCCCAGCTCGACGACCTGGGGCCCGGGCCGTCGGTGGAGGAGCTGGTCGCCGCGGACCTCGACTTCCACCGCGGCATCGTGGCGGCCACCGGCAATTCGGTGCTCTGTTCCCTCCTCGACGGCCTGTCCGGGCCGACCACCCGGGCCCGCATCTGGCGCGGCCTGACCCAGGAGGACGCCGTCGGCCGCACCCTGCGCGAGCACCGGGCGATCCTGGCGGCGCTGCGCGACGGCGATCCGGAGGCGGCACGCTCCTGGGCGACCGTGCACATCGCGAGCGTGGAGCAGTGGCTGCGCTCCACCCTCTGAGCCTCCGGTGGGAAACCCCGACATCCAGGTGGAGTGCACTCCCGCGGCGCGGGGCAGTGTTCCGGGCAGCCTCCGGGTTTCAGGGGGCTGCGGAGGGTCCCCGCGGACGCCGTATTGTGGGCAGGTACGTGAGGGCACGTCGGAAGGAGGCGCTGGGTGATCGAGCTCGAGGGGGTTCCCGAGCTGGTCGACCCGGTCATGGTGGCCGCGTTCGAGGGCTGGAACGATGCCGGCGACGCCGCCTCCACCGCGGTCGGGCATCTCGACAAGGAGTGGAAGGGCGAGGTGTTCGCGGCGCTGGACGCCGAGGACTACTACGACTTCCAGGTCAACCGCCCGACGGTCTTCCTGGAGGACGGCGTGCGCAAGATCACCTGGCCGACGACCCGGCTCTCGGTGGTGCGCGTCGGCGGCGACAAACCGCGTGACCTGGTCCTGGTCCGGGGCATCGAGCCGTCCATGCGCTGGCGCTCGTTCTGCAACGAACTGCTGGGCTTCGCGCACGAGCTGGGCGTGGAGCTGGTGGTGATCCTGGGCGCGCTGCTCGGCGACACCCCGCACACCCGGCCGGTTCCGGTCAGCGGCGTCACCTCCGATCCGGATCTCGCTACGCGCATGGACCTCGAGGAGACCAAGTACGAGGGCCCGACGGGCATCGTCGGGATCCTCCAGGAGGCGTGCACCCATGCGGGCGTCCCGGCGGTCTCGCTGTGGGCGGCGGTCCCGCACTACGTGTCGCAGCCGCCGAACCCGAAGGCGACGCTCGCGCTGCTCAACCGTCTTGAGGACCTGATCGACCTGCGCATCCCGCTGGGCGAGCTGGCCGAGGACGCGCGCGCCTGGCAGCTGGGCGTGGACCAGCTGGCGGCGGAGGACAGCGAGGTCGCCGAGTACGTGCAGTCGCTGGAGGAGGCGCGGGACACCGCGGAGCTGCCGGAGGCGTCGGGCGAGGCGATCGCCCGCGAGTTCGAGCGGTACCTGCGGCGGCGCGATCCCGGGGCACCGCCCGGCTCCGGCGGCCATGCCACGGACGGCGGCGACGGCTCGTCGTACCTGCGGGACAACCCGGGCGGCAAGCGGCCGCCGAAGCCGCCGCGCTCCGACCCGGACGACGGCGACGAGTAGCCCACGGCCACAGGGTCCACGACCGACGAAGCGCCCCCGGCGCCGGGCGACCGGCACCGGGGGCGCTTTCGCGCCGTCTCCGTTCTCCCCGCCTTTGGCCGGTTTGCTCCGTGACACCTGATTCCATGCAAAATGCACGGGGTTCCCTCTTCAACTTGTTCCCAAACGCATTTGGCGAACAAGGGGTGGACGAGCGCGCCCGGCCGTAGCAAGGTGTGCCCGACGAACGCGGCACAGGCACACCCGTACGACCAGAGGTGGCGAGGGGAGCTGTGGACCGATGACCGACCAGCACGCAGAACCGGCGCGGGGCCCGGGGGCTGCGGGTCCGGGTCCGGACGGAGCCGGTTTCACATATCGCGGGACGGAAGCGGAACTGATCGTCCTGGCACGGCCCGAGGCCCGGCTGCGGGCCCAGGCGGACGGGGTCAGGTCCGCCGCCGGCGCCGACGTATCGGCCCTGAACATGTTCCTGGGCGACGAACAGCTCGCCCTCGAACCGCTGTTCGGCAGTGAGGAGCGGCTGCGGAGCGCGTCGGAGGCGGTGGGGGCCGGGGCCGACGTACCGGACCTGGCGCTGTTCTACCGGGTGCGCGGCGCGGGCGGGCGGGCCCAGGAGTTGCGGGCGCGGATCGCGGCGCTGCCGGAGGTCGACACCGCGTACGTGAAGCCCGGCGCGGTGCCGGCCGCCCCGCCCGAGGACTTCGACGAGGCACGGCGGCTGAAGGAGAAGACGGCCGCGACCCCCGACTTCACGGGCCGTCAGGGCTATCTGGCGCCGGCGCCCGAGGGCGTGGACGCGGTGTGGGCGTGGCAGCGGCCCGGCGGCGGCGGTGAGGGTGTCACCGTCATCGACGTCGAGGGCGCCTGGCAGCTCAGCCACGAGGACCTGTCGGCGAAGCTCGCGGGCGTCGTCGTCGGGACCCCCGTCGCGGATCTGGCGTGGCGCAACCACGGCACCGCCGTCCTCGGCGTGATCGGCGGCGACCGCAACGAGCACGGGATCACCGGCATCGCCCCGCAGGCGGTGACGGCGGCGGCGTCCTTCCAGGGCGTCGGCACGGCGGCGGCGATCCACGCGGCGGCCGAGCGGCTGAGCCCCGGTGACATCGTGCTGGTCGAACTGCACCGGCCGGGACCGCGGTTCGACTTCGAGTCGCGCGACGACCAGCGCGGCTACATCGGCCTGGAGTGGTGGCCCGACGACTTCGCCGCGATCAGGTACGCGACCGCGCTGGGCATCGTGGTGGTGGCCGCGGCGGGCAACGGCGGCGAGTCGCTGGACGACGGCCTGTACGAGCGGCGCCCGGAGGGCTTCCCGGCCTGGTGGCACAACCCGTTCAATCCGACGAACCCGTCCTCGGGCGCGGTCCTGGTCGGCGCGGGCGCGCCGCCGCCCGGCACGCACGGCCGCGACCACGGCCCGGACCGCTCGCGGCTGGCGTTCTCCAACTACGGCGCCCGGGTGGACGCCCAGGGCTGGGGCCGCGAGGTCACCACCACCGGCGGCTTCTGGGACCGGCCCGGCGATCTGCAGGGCGGCTCCGAGGAGATCGCCTGGTACACCGATACCTTCTCCGGCACCTCGGCTGCCTCCCCGGTGGTCGTCGGCGCGCTGGCCGCCCTCCAGGGCATGCTCAAGGCCGGCGGCCAGCGCCCGATGAATTCGCCGCGGGCGCGCGAGGTGCTGCGAGCGTCCGGCTCTCCGCAGCAGGACGCCCCCGGCCGGCCCGCCTCCCAGCGGATCGGCAACCGGCCCGACATCAGAGGAGCGGTGACCCATCTGCTGCCCTCGACGGTCGGTTCGGGCCAGGCAGAGCGGTACTGGGACGAACTGATCCCGTATCCGCGCGAACTCCCGCCCCGGCTCAGGCTGTTCGTGGCGGGGACCTGGCGCAACCTGAACGATCCGTCCCCGGAGATCCGCCAGGCGGTGCACAGCGCCTTCGCGGGGGGACGGCCCGATGTCCGTGTCTGGTTCTCGGACGACGAGATCGTCGGCCTTGTGGTCACGGGCTGAAGCGACGCAGCCAACCATCGATGGAAGGTGGCACCCGCATGAGCATGACCCCGCAGATGAGTCAGCAGGGGCAGCAGTTCCCGAGCACGTCGCCCTACCAGCAGCACCAGCAGCCGTTCGGCCAGCAGGGCCAGCAGGGCTACGGCCAGCAGGGCTTCGGCCAGCAGCAGCCGTTCGGCCAGCAGGGCCAGCAGGGCTTCGGCCAGCAGCAGCCGTTCGGCCAGCAGGGCCAGCAGGGCTACGGCCAGCAGATGGGCGGCTCGCTGGAGCAGCTGCAGCAGCTCGGTCAGCAGCAGCCGTTCCAGGGGCTGCTCCAGCAGCTCGGTCAGCAGCAGGGCTTCGGCCAGCAGCAGATGGGCGGCCAGCAGCAGCAGGTCGAGCAGCAGGTGCTGCAGCACCTCCACCAGATCGCGCAGATGGCGGTGCAGCACGCCCAGCAGCAGGTCCAGCAGCAGGTGCTGCAGGCCGGCATCGCGGACGCGTACATCGACGTGGTGCAGCCGCTGCCCGGTCAGCCCAGCATCATCGCGCTGCGGATCCAGGGCCAGTTCCGGATCTTCGCCAACCCCAACCCGCAGACCCACGACCAGGTCCAGGAGGCCTTCGCCTTCGGGCACCAGGTCGTCGGCGTCTGGGACTCCGGGTCGCCGCACGTCCTGCGCAGCATCCAGGTGCGCAAGATCTGACCCGCGAGATCTGAACCGCGGGATCCGGCCCGTCGGATCCCACAGCGACACATGAGCGGTGACTGGTAGAAGAGGGGCGCTTCCTCCGCCGGGAGGAAGCGCCCCTTTCGGTCAGCTGCCGCCCGCGCAGGTGAACGCGGCGGCGGCCCAGTCACCGTGGTCGCCGGTCTTCGATCCGTTGGTGTCGGTCACCTTCAGCCGCAGGTGCCGGGCACCGCTCACGTCCACGTCGACCGGGACGGCGGCCGAGGCGCCGGTGACCTTCGGCGAGGTCCACAGCACCCTGCCGTCGGCCTCGACGGAGAAGGCGACCTCGCCGTATCCGGCGATCTCGTCGTCGATCCCGACGTCCGCGGTGAGCCTCGAGCACTGCCCGCCGAGATAGACCTCGATGTCGGAGTCGGCGTGCACCCCGATGCCCTTGTCGTAGGTCTTGCCGGCGAGGGTGAGGGGGTGGCCGTCGGTGGCGCCGGACTCGCCGTTGCTGCGGTCGCGTTCGGCGGGCCCGTACCCGTTGGTCGAGGTCAGCCACTCCAGGTCGCTCGCCCAGGTGTGCCCCGCGGGCGGTTTCGGCATGACGGAGACCGCGAAGCGGCCCTGCGCGGTGCGCTGTTGCCCCGCGGCCCGGTAGCGGGCGGTGGATGTGAGCGCCCGCTCCCCCGGCTTCGCGTCCGCGCCGGGTGTGACGGCGACGTCGACGCGCCGGGTGGTCCCGGCCGGGATCCGGTCGACGGTCACCGGGGCGCCCGCGGTCCACCCCTCGGGTGCGTCGACGCCGACGGTGACACCGGTGGCGTCCCGGTTCCCCGCGGTGACGTCGACGGCGACCGTGCCGGTGACGCCCGCGCCCAGCTCCTGGCCCGCGGCGGCGGACACGGCCGCGGCGGCGTTCGGTGCGGCGCCGCCCACGGCCGCGGTGTCGCGCAGGTCGAGGGTGAAGGCCCGCCCGGTGGACCGGGTGCCGGTCTTCACGCGCACGACGCCGCCCCGGTCGTCCGGGTCGTAGAACCAGCCCTGCGCGGCCTTGTCGAACGCGCGCTTCGACCCGGCGCGCGCCAGCTTCTTCCCGTCCAGCTCGACCCGGCCCGGCGCGTCCCCGGTGTGCACGGTGAAGGAGTAGGGCCGGGCGGTCTGCTTCCCCTTGTACGAGCCCTCGCTCGCGCCGATCCGCACCCGCACGTCACCGGGTCCGGACCGCGGCGCGGTGACGGTGGCGCGCTGGGTCGCGAAGGCGCCGCCGCGGTGGTCG
Source organism: Streptomyces sp. NPDC046716 (assembly GCF_040645755.1). Classification (NCBI taxonomy): domain Bacteria; kingdom Bacillati; phylum Actinomycetota; class Actinomycetes; order Kitasatosporales; family Streptomycetaceae; genus Streptomyces; species Streptomyces sp. NPDC046716. The sequence continues at coordinate 161,167 of NZ_JBEYYU010000009.1, read as the reverse complement.
CGGGTGACGCCGTCGTCCTCGTACAGCTCGAAGGACGAACTCCCCTGCGGGTACACGTCCCAGGCGACCTGGGAGTCCTCGTCCCGGTCGGTGTACGAGCGGATCCCCGGCCACATCGGCACGGCGGCGCCGCCCTTCACGAACAGCGGGAGGGTGTCGAGCGGCGCGCTGTACCCGTCGATCGTGGTCGGCCCCCGGTAGACCCGGCCGGTCCAGTAGTCGGTCCACGTCCCCTTGGGCAGATAGATGCCGTCGCGCACGGCGGAGTCCTGGTAGACGGGTGCGACGAGGAAGTCCTCCCCGGTCAGGAACTCGTACTTCGCGGCGTCCGTGGCGGCCTTCGGGTCGTCCGGGTACTCCAGCGCGAGCGGCCGTACGGCGCCCACTCCGGTCTTCGTGGCCTCGTGGGCGTACGAGTACAGGTAGGGCAGCAGCGACTCGTGGAGCTTGAGGTACTTCCGGTTGATCGTCGTGTACGGCTCGCCCTGCCGGAACGGCTGCTTGTCGCTGGCCGCCCAGCCGTCCATGGTCATGGTCACGGGCAGCAGAGACTTCCACTGCAGATCGCGTACGTACGTCTTGGGGCTGCCGCCGAAGATGCCGTCCACGTCACCTGTCGTATACGCGAGCCCGGACAGGGTGGCGCCCGCGTACGTCGGGATCTGCCAGCGGATGTAGTCCCAGGAGCCGGACTGGTCGCCCGACCACTGCACCCCGCACCGCTGGGCGCCGGCCCAGCTCTCGGGGGCCCAGGTGAAGCCGCGGGCGTCGGAGTTGTCCTCGATCCCCTGGTAGGCGCCCTTGCAGCCGTCGAGGGCCTTCTTGTAGCCGTCGCCGACCCAGGCGACGTCCAGCTTGGCGACGCGCTGCCCGGCCTTCACCTGGTCGGCGATCCTGTCGATGCCGTCCTCGGTCCACAGGCCCAGTTGCGCCTTGTCGTCTCGGAGTCCGCTCGCGGTCTCGGCCAGGTCCTCGTATCCGCAGCCGTAGCCGTCGTTGACGAGCATCCAGCCGAGCGGCATGTCCTGCTCGACGTACTGCCGGGAGATTTTCAGGGCGTCCTTGGTGTGCCGTTCGCCGCGGTTGGCGTTGTGCAGATAGCAGTCGGCGTCGCCCACTTCGAGCCCGTAGACCGGTGGGAGGAACGGTTTTCCGGTCAGCCGCGTGTACTGGCCGATGACGTCTTTGGCACTGTCCTCGCCGCTGCCCGCGAAGTAGTAGGCGTCGAAGCGCCGCTCGGCTGCGGCGGCGGTGACGGGCGCGCCGAAGGTGTACGTGTTGGGCGCGTAGGTGTTCCGGAAGACGCCGTACCCGGCCGAGGAGAGGTAGAAGGGCACGGAGTTGGGGTGTCCTCCGTCGTCCCAGTCGTAGCTGACCTCGGCCTTCGCGGTCTGTCCGCGCAGGCTGGTGTTGCCCCGCCCGTTCTGCATGCCGACGCCGTAGAACTGTTCGTCGGCGCCGCGGTCGAGGCTCTGGGTGGTGCCGTCGGCGCTCCAGTTGACGGGCGCGCTCTCGGACCACACCTCGGTGCCGTCCTGCCGGAACAGGGCGAAGCGCAGCGGGGACTTGTAGGCGCGCAGGGTGATCTCGGAGCTGCTCAGCTCGTAGCGGTCGCCGCGGTCCTTCCAGCGGGTGGTGGGCGGCGCGCCCTGCGGCAGGACGATGTCGTCGCCCACGGGATCGGTGAACGTGCCGTCGGGCGCGACCTCGATCCGGAAGCTCTCGGCGGACACGAAGCTGACCCGGGCCTCGGCGGTCCCGGCGTCGAAGGTGTAGCGGGACGTCCCCGGATGGAACCCGGTGACGTCGCCGAGAGCTCCGGGACTGTCGGCTGCCCGGGCCGCCTGTCCGGGCCCGGCGAGTGCGGCCGCGAGCCCGATCAGGGCTACGGCGACGAGGGATCTGAGGCGTCCAGAACGCCTGAGCGTGCTCGATGCTGTTCGCATCCCCATGGTTTAGCGCACAAACGAGCACGGCGCTAGAGCACGGAAAAGCCCCTCCGGCGATGGAGGAGCGGGGCCCGGGGCGGAGCCCCGTGACCTCAACTCCCTCGCCCTGGAGAGGCTTTTCGGAGAACGAACAGATCGGCGCAGCCTAGAGCGCGACCCCGAGCAGCGCGTCGACGGCACGCGAGACGACACCCGGCGCACCCTCGTCGGAGCCACCCTCGGCATCCTGCAGCTCGGCCCACCGGTCGACGGCGACCAGCGCGGCGGGCGCGTCGAGATCGTTCGACAGAGCCGCGCGGATCTCCTCGACCAGCCCCTCCGCAGGAGGCCCGTCGGGCCGCGACACGGCGGCCCGCCAGCGGCCGAGCCGGGCCACGGCGTCGGCGAGCACCTGGTCGGTCCACTCCCAGTCCGAGCGGTAGTGGTGGGCGAGCAGCGCGAGCCGGATGGCGGCCGGGTCGACCCCGTCGCGGCGCAGCTGCGACACGAAGACGAGGTTGCCCTTGGACTTGGACATCTTCTCGCCGTCGAGCCCGACCATCCCGGCGTGCACGTACGCCTTGGCCATCGGGAACTCGCCGGTCAGCGCCTGGGCGTGCGAGGCGCCCATCTCGTGGTGCGGGAAGGCCAGGTCGGAGCCGCCGCCCTGGACGTCGAAGCCCATGCCGAGGTGGTCGAGGGCGATGGCGACACACTCGATGTGCCAGCCGGGGCGTCCCTGCCCCAGCGAGCCGCCGTCCCAGCTCGGCTCGCCCTCGCGGGCGGCCATCCAGAGCATCGGGTCGAGGGGGTTCTTCTTGCCCGCGCGATCCGGGTCGCCACCGCGCTCGGCGGAGAGCAGCCGCATCGTGGCGGCGTCCAGGTTCGAGACGGAGCCGAAGTGCGGGTCGGCCTCGACGGAGAAGTAGATGTCGCCGTCCAGCTCGTAGGCCGCACCGGCGTCGCGCAGCCGCTCGACGAGCGGCACGATGCCGGGTATCGCCTCCACGGCGCCTATGTAGTGCTGCGGCGGGAGCATCCGCAGGGCGGTCATGTCCTCACGGAACAGGGCGGTCTCCTGCTCGGCGAGCCCCACCCAGTCGACGCCGTCGCGCACGGCCCGCTCGAGCAGCGGGTCGTCGACGTCCGTCACGTTCTGGACATAGTGCACCTGCCGCTTGGTGTCGAGCCACACGCGCTGCACCAGGTCGAACGCGTTGTAGGTCGCCGCGTGACCCATATGGGTCGCGTCGTACGGCGTGATGCCGCATACGTAGATACGGGCGACGGGACCGGGGTCGAGGGTGACGAGCCCATCGGTCGCGGTGTCGTGGATCTCCAGGTCGCGGCCCTTGCCAGGCAGGGCGGGGACCTCAGAAGCGGGCCAGGCATGCATGTCATGAGCGTAACCGGACGGTGCTTCCGGATACGAACCGGACCAGGTCCGATGGCCGACGAGGCCCTCTTGCGCGCCCACGCCGACGATGCTGTACGGCCCCTGGAGCCCCGCTAGTCGGTCACGGTGGCCCGGATGCCGTCCGAGAGCCCGAAATGGCGGATGCCGTGCAGCAGATAGGCGCGCAGGGTGCACACGAAGTACGTCCAGCCCTGTGTCTGCCCGACCGCGCGCCCCGCGCCCTCGATCCCGTCGCCCATCGGCTGCTCCATCACGGTGAGTGCGGTCGCCCCGGAACCGGTCTCGCGCAGCTCGATGACGACCTGGCCGCCCGGCCAGCTCCACGAGACGAGCCGATCGGGCTCGATCTCGCCTATCTCGACGTCGAACTCCGCGTCGACATGAGGGAAGGTCCAGGTCACCGTGGTGCCGGGCACCATCGGCGCGGAGGTGCGCTCGACGAAGAAACCCGACAGCCCCTCGACCGTGACGATGGCCTCGAACACGTCCTTCACCGGGCGGTCGATCCGGTCCTCGACAATCAACTTGGTCATGCCGTCGAACGTAGCGCGGGCCACTGACACCCGCCGCCGGGCCTCAGATCGGCGGCCACGGGATGGCGGGCCACTCGCCGCTCGGCTCCCGGTGCCGGCCGGACTTCAGCAGCGCGGCCACCCGCTCCCGTACGGCGTCCAGCTCGGCGCCGGTGATCAGCTCGGCCAGCCGCGCCGCGAGCGGCTCGCCCTCGGCCAGCCGTCCCCGCAGCGCCTCCAGCGCCCCGGTCGCCTCCTCGGTCAGCGGTTCACCGGCCCAGCCCCACAGGAGCGTGCGCAGCTTGTCCTCGACGTTGAAGGTGACGCCGTGGTCGATGCCGTACAGCCGCGCCCCGGCGTCGACGAGCAGGTGCCCGCCCTTGCGGTCGCCGTTGTTGATCACCGCGTCGAGCACGGCGAGGCGTCGCAGCCGGGCGTCGTCGGCGTGCACGAGGAGCGCGGTGCGGCCCTCGCCGACCTCCGCGAACCCGACGGCCTTCCAGCCCTCCCCCGGCTCCTCGGCGTCCACGAGCGCCAGCAGCCCGGCGTCGTCGCCCTGCTCCTCGGGGGTGTCGATCCACAGCTGGCACATGCCCTCGCCGTACGGGCCGTCGCGCAGCACGGTCGGCGGGACCAGGCTCCAGCCGAGCGCCTCGGAGACCTCGAAGGCGGCCACCTCGCGCTGGGCGAGCGTGCCGTCGGGGAAGTCCCACAGCGGCCGCTCACCGCGGACCGGCTTGTAGACGCAGGCCGCCTCCCGGTCCTCGTGGCTCACCCGGCACAGCAGGACGGCGTTCGACGCGTCCCTGATCTGCCCCTCGACGTGCAGCTCCCCGCGGGTGAGGAGGTCCAGGGCGTCGCGGCCGGTCACGCGCCGCGCCGGTATCCGTTCTGGCGCGGACATACGTGTCCCTCCGGGTCGAGCGGCAGACTGCACAGCGGGCACGGCGGGCGGCCCGCGTTCACGACCTCCAGGGCCCGCTTGGCGAAGGCGCGCGCCTGGTTGCCGGTGAGCCGGACGCGGAGCATCGGCGGACCGTTCTCCTCGTCCTGGAGAAGCCTTTCCTCGGCCTCGGCCAGGTCCTCGTCGGACTCGGCGTCCATCTCGACGAGGGCCTGCGCCTCGACGATCATGCGCTGTTCGTCGCCGTCCCAGGCCAGTGCCATGGTGCCGACCCGGAACTCCTCCTCGACCGGTGAGTCGAGCGGGGCCGTGTCGGAGATCTCGGTGGGTGCCACGGCGGGCACCGGCGCGTTTCCGCCGCTGCGCCGCACCACCTCGTCGAGCAGCTCGTCCATGCGCTCGGCGAGCGCGGCCACCTGGGTCTTCTCCAGCGCCACGCTGGTGACCCGGGTTCCCGCCGAGGCCTGCAGGAAGAAGGTGCGGCGCCCGGGGAGTCCGACCGTACCGGCCACGAAACGCTCCGGAGGGTCGTAGAGGAACACCTGACGCGACACGTCCTGACTCCATGATCTGGGGATGGGGATCGACTGTGCTTGACGGAGCTTCACCCTACTGCGGCGGACGATCACGGTGCGCCAGCGCCGCCACCGACGGTCGCATCCGGACCCTGCGGCTGCTCGCGCGGGGCGAGCGAGCCGAAGTCGCCGGTGTCCCCGAGGCGGACGAGAAAGGGGCGCAGTCGTGTGTAACGGATCGCGGTGATGGAACACGGCTCTACGGAGATCCGCTGAAAGAGGTCCAGATGAAGCCCGAGAGCGTCCGCCACAAGGGACTTGATGATGTCGCCGTGCGAGCACATGACGTACACGGCGTCCGCGCCGTGATCGCGCTCCACGCGCGCGTTCCACTCCCGCACCGCTTCCGCCGCCCGGTGCTGCATCTGCCGCATGGACTCGCCGCCGGGGAAGGCGGCGGCGGTCGGGTGCTGCTGGACGACCTGCATCAGCGGTTCGTCGGCGAGTTCGGCCAGCTTGCGGCCCGACCAGTCGCCGTAGTCGCACTCGCCGATCCGGTCGTCGGTGTGCGCGCTCAGCCCGGGCCGTGCGGCGAGCAGCGGCGCGACGGTCTCCTGGCAGCGCTGGAGCGGGCTGCTGACGATCTCGGCGAGCGGCAGGTCCTTCAGCCGCTCGGGCAGCGTGGCGGCCTGCGCGCTGCCGCGCTCGTCGAGGGCCACGCCGGGCGTCCACCCGGCGAGCAGACCGGCGGTGTTGGCGGTGGAGCGTCCGTGGCGGACGAGGATCAGCGTGGGCATGCCCGCCAGCCTAAAGGCACGCGGAGGTGCAGTCGGCGAACCCTCTGGGAAGAATGGCTGCCATGATCGTCGACTGCGCCGTGTACCGGGACGGGCGCCGCGTCGAGGCCCCGGCGGACATCAAGGACCTGTCGGACGCCCTCGCGGAGGCACGGGCGTCGGACGACGCCTTCGTGTGGATCGGGCTGCACGAGGCCACGGAGGCCGAGTTCGGGACGGTGACCGAGGAGTTCGGGCTGCACCCGCTGGCCGTCGAGGACGCCATGAAGGCGCACCAGCGGCCGAAGCTGGAGGTCTACGACGACTCGCTGTTCGTGGTCCTGAAGCCGGTCGGGTACGAGCCCAGGAGCGACAAGGTCTCCTCGGGCGAGGTGATGCTCTTCCTGGGCGACTCGTTCGTGGTGACCGTGCGGCACGGCGAGGGGTCGTCCCTGGCGGCCGTGCGCAAGCGCCTGGAGCGCGATCCGGTCTTCCTGCGGCACGGCCCGACGGCGGTGCTGTACGCGGTCGCGGACGCCACGGTCGACCACTACCTGGACGTCGCGACCGAGCTGCAGACCGATCTGGAGGAGCTGGAGGCCGAGGTGTTCTCGCCGGACGGCGGGGGCTCGCGGGACACGGCGTCGCGGATCTACGCCTTCAAGCGGCAGATCCTGGAGTTCCGCCGGGCCACCGGCCCGCTGGCGCTGCCGACGGCCCGGCTCGCGGGGCTCGGCCCGTACCCCACGGCCGTGCCGTTCGTGGCCGAGGACGCGCGCCCGTTCTTCCGCGACGTGCACGACCATCTGACCCGGGTCAACGAGTCCGTGGACGGCCTGGACCGCCTGGTGACGGACATCCTGTCGGCGCACCTGGCGCAGATGAGCGTGCGGCAGAACGACGACATGCGGAAGATCTCCGCGTGGGCCGCGATGGCCGCGGTGCCCACGATGATCGCGGGCATCTACGGCATGAACTTCGACCACATGCCGGAGCTGCACTGGATGTGGTCGTACCCGGCGGTGATCGTGCTGATGGCCGTCCTGGAGATGGTGCTGTACCGGATGTTCAAGCGGCGCGGCTGGCTGTAGCGGCTCACCGGGGACGTGCCGCTCACGCGAACTCGACGGAGGTGGTCGCGGGGCCGCCGAGCGCGTCGCGCCGCCGCGGCATCGACAGGGAGACCATCCGCCGCCAGCCGCCGAGGCGCTCGTACGCGTACACGGCGCGGATGCCGGCGGCGAGCACCGCGGCCTTCGGGGCGGACCAGCCGAGGACGCGGCCCATGCGGTCCATGACGGCGAGGCTCACGTCGCGGTAGACGGCGATCTCGGCGAGGGCGCACTCCCGCAGGACGCGCTGGATGGTGCGGCCGTGGCCCGCGTGGGCGAGGCGCAGCAACTCCTCGTGGCAGTAGGCGAGGTGGTTGTCCTCGTCGTTGGAGATCATCTTGACCGCGCGGCCGATGTCGGGGTGGCCGGAGAAGTGCTTGCGCAGCAGTTCCATCTGCTCGGAGGCGCGCTGCTCGGTGACGCGGCTGTGGGCGAGGTAGGTGACGATGTCCCGCACGGACAGCGGCTCGTCGCGCCGGAGACGCTCGTGCGGGAGGCCGATGCCGTGCCGCTCCAGGAGCATCGTGTAGTCGGTCTCGTCCGGGACCGGCACCGGGGTCAGGCCGCGCTTCTTCAGCAGGGCGTTGAAGATGCGCCCGTGCTTGTCCTCGTCGGCGCCGTGCCGGGCGATCTTGGGCGCGAGGGCCCGCTCGCTCTCGGGGACGAGGGCGGCGATCCGACCGTTCTCCCAGCCGCCCTGCGCCTCGCCGCCGGCCGCGATCGAGCAGAACAACCGGAACGATTCGTCGTCGTCGAGAATCTCCTGGAACAGGCTCTTGGCCGACAGCATCTGGCTACCTCCGTGCCTCCACGCGCGGTCCGCGGCTCCATGGCTCGCAAAGACCGAGTCAAATGCGGGAGGCGGTGACAGGCAACAGGTATGACCGACAACTCGGCCGAAAGGAGGATCCGTGCCGGGATGGGAGGCGTAACCGTGGGCCCGGTGGCGCGTTGTTCTCCATGACGGCCGTGGCGGGGAAGACCCCCCGAGCCCCCACCACGGCCGCGGAAGACTCCGCCGGTGCCGCCGCCGCGATCTAGGCCAGCCCGGCCCGCTCCACCGCCTCGACGCCCGCGCGCAGCGAGGCGAGCCGCTCGTCCAGCGTGAAGCCGGCCGGGGACAGCGTCAGCGTGGTGACACCGGCCTCGGCGTACTCGCGCATCCGGTCCGCGATCCGGTCCACGGAGCCGAGCAGCGTGGTGGAGTCGATGAGCTTCTGCGGGACGGCCGCGGCGGCGCCGTCCTTGTCGCCGGCCAGGTACTTCTCCTGGATCTCGGCGGCCTCCTTCTCGTACCCCATGCGCTGCGCGAGCTGGTTGTAGAAGTTCTGCTTGGCGCTGCCCATGCCGCCGACGTAGAGCGCGGTGTAGGGGCGGAACGCGTCGGCGAGCGCGGACACGTCCTTGTCGCCGCTCTCCGGGCCCACGGCGATCGGCACGGTCGGGCAGACGTCGAAGCCCTCCATGGTCTTGCCGGCCTTCTCGCGGCCCGCGCGCAGGTACTTGATCGCGGTGTCCTCCAGGTGCTCGGCGGACGGGAAGATCAGCAGGGCGCCGTCGGCGATCTCGCCGGTCTGCTCCAGGTTCTTCGGGCCGATCGCCGCGATGTAGAGCGGGATGTGCTCGCGCTTCGGGTGCACGGTCAGCTTCAGGGACTTGCCCGGGCCGTCGGGCAGCGGCAGGGTCCAGTGGGTGCCCTCGTAGGAGACACGTTCGCGGCTCATGGCCTTGCGCACGATGTCGACGTACTCGCGCGTGCGGGCGAGCGGCTTGTCGAACTTCACTCCGTACCAGCCCTCGGAGACCTGCGGCCCGGAGACGCCGAGACCGAGGCGGAAGCGGCCCCCGGAGAGGGTGTCGAGGGTCGCGGCGGTCATCGCCGTCATGGTGGGCTGGCGGGCCGGGATCTGCATGATGGCCGAGCCGACGTCGATGCGCTCGGTCTGCGCGGCGACGTAGCTGAGCACCGTGACGGTGTCGGAGCCGTACGCCTCGGCCGCCCAGCACACCGCGTAGCCGAGCTGATCGGCCTCCTTGGCGACGGCGAGGTTGTCGGTGTCCATCCCCAGGCCCCAGTACCCGAGATTGATGCCGAGCTTCATTGACCACATCCCCTTAACCGCGTGCGGGAACCGCTGGATTACCCATCGGTAACGTCCTCTTCTCCGGGCACCCTAGCGCGGCGGGCGGCACCACAGATATGCACCGGGCCCCCCATCCTGACCTTCGGCCAGTACTCTCAGCGCCCATGGAGCAGAGGCATCTCGGCCGTACCGGCCTGCGTGTGTCCCGGATCGGGCTCGGCACCCTGACGTGGGGGCGGGACACGGACGAGCACGCCGCCGCCGACCTGTTGAAGGTCTTCTGGGAGGCGGGCGGCTCGCTCGTCGACACGGCCGACGTGTACGGGGACGGAGAGTCGGAGTATCTGCTCGGCCGCCTCGTCGAGGGCCTGGTCCCCCGCCGTGACCTGGTCATCTCCACCAAGGCGGGCAGTGTGCCCGACCCGGACCGGCGCTTCGACGGCTCGCGCGGCCATCTGCTCGCCGCGCTCGACGCCTCGCTCGCCCGGCTCGGCACCGATTACGTCGATCTCTGGCAGATTCACGCCTACGACCCCGGCACCCCGCTCGACGAGACGCTCCAGGCCCTCGACATCGCGGTCAGCAGCGGGCGGGCGCGCTATGCGGGAGTGTCCAATTTCTGCGGGTGGCAGCTGGCCAAGGCGGGCACTTGGCAGCTCGCGGCGCCGGGCACCCGCACCCGGCTCGCCAGTACGCAGATGGAGTACTCGCTGCTGCAGCGCGGGGTGGAGCGGGAGGTGCTGCCGGCCGCCCTGGACCTGGGCATCGGGCTGCTGCCGTCGTCGCCGCTCGGGCGCGGGGTGCTGACCGGGAAGTACCGGGGCGGCACCCCGGCGGACTCGCGCGGCGGCTCCGACCACATGGCGCCCTTCGTCGCGCCGTACCTGGACGAGGCAGCGGGGCACATCGTGGACGCGGTCGCCATAGCCGCGGACGGGCTCGCGGTGACGCCGCTCCAGGTCGCCCTCGCCTGGGTCAGGGACCGGCCCGGCGTGACCGCGCCGATCATCGGCGCGCGCAACACCCAGCAGCTCACGGCGGCATTGTCAGTGGAGGCCCTTAGTCTTCCTGACGAGATCTGCCAGGCGCTCGACGATGTGTCGGCGCCCGTGCACCGCTATCCCGATCAGGACTGGAGCACGTTGTGAGTACGGAGTCCGCTGCCGCGGAGAACGAGTCAGGGCAGGTCCCCGACGCCGGGCCGGACACGGAGGCGCCCCTCGATGCCGCCGAGGCGGCCGAGCCGGCCGAAGCGGCCGAAGCGGCCGAGGACGGGACCGAGGAGGCCGGGACCGAGAAGACCGGCACCGAGGACGCGGCGGCCCAGCCGTCCGAGGCGGAGGCCGAGCTGGCCGCGCAGCGGGAGCTGCGGGAGCGCATCGCGCAGCGCAAGGCCGCCAAGGACGGACCGATCGCCGCCGGCACGAAGCTGAGCGGCACGGCCGCCGATCTGCTCGCCGCCGTACGTGCCGTGGAGAGCGGCGAGAAGCCGGCCGTCGCCGAGTTCGCGAAGCGGGCGCCGGAGCCCGCGCCGCGCCCGGCCGCCGCCGTGCCCGAGCCACGGCCCCACGCGCCCGCCGTGCCCGCGGCGTCGGCCGTGGACGCCGGGCCCGACGCCGGCACGGTCGCCGCCGTGCGCGCCGTGCTCGTCGAGGGCGGTGCGCCCGACTCGCTCGCCGTGGGTGCCGCCACGGCGCTGGGCGAGGGCGCAGAGGACCTGCTGCGCGAGGATCCCTGGCAGCTGCTGCGGGTGAGCGGGGTGCGCCCGGAGCAGGCCGACGGGTTCGCGCGGGCGCTGCTCGGCGCGGAGTGCGGCCCCGAGGACGAGCGGCGGGGCCGCGCGGTCACCGTGTGGCTGCTCGAGCAGGCGGCGGTCGCCGGGCACACGGCCCTGGATCTTCCGGTGCTCTCGGACGCGCTCGGCAAGCGCGGGGTGCCCGATCCGGACGAGGCCGTGCAGAGCGCCGCCGCGGAGGGCGACGCCATTCTGTTCCAGGACCCCGTCGAGGACGCGCCCGAGCCCGAGCCGGCGGAGGAGGGCGAGGAGGAGGCCGAGCGGCCGGTGCGGATCCTCGTCGGCCTCGAGCGGTACGCGCTCGCCGAGGAGAGCCTCGCCGACGGTCTCGCCCGCATCATCAACTCCGCGCCCAAGGACGGCGACTCCCTCGCGGGTGACTGGGAGGCGGCGGCCGACGCCGCTTCCGGGACGACGGCCGAGCTGATCCGGGCCGCCGCCGCGCACCGCCTTGTACTGCACACCGGCGGCGAGGCCGCCCGCGCCGAGCCGGTGGCGCTGGCCTCGGCCGCGGCCGGTCTCGGGCTGCGGGTGTGCGTGGCCGCCCACAGCGCGGACGGGCGCCGCCGGGCCGCGGCGCTGCTCGGCGGCGAGGCGCCGGAGAGCGCGACGGCCACCGTCGAGGGGCTGCTCACCCAGACGCAGGGCCCCGGCCGGGACGCCGACGGCGCGCTCGCGGTCGATCTCCTGGTCGTCCTGGACGCGCCGCAGCTGGACGTGGACGCGGGCGCGATGCTCGTGGAGCTGCTGGCCGACGGCACCTGTCTGGTGCTCAGCGGCGATCCGGGGGTGCTGTGGTCCGCGGGGCCGGGACGGGTCTTCGCCGATCTGCTGGCCGCCGGGATCTGCCCGCGCCTGGCCTCTCGGACGCCGGACTTCGGGCCGGTCGGCGAGCTGGTCTCGGGCATCGGCATCGGTGAGCTGAACCAGGTGGAGGCGCCCGGCAAGGAGGTCGTGATCGTGCCGGTGCGGGACGGCGCCGAGGCGATCCACCGCACCGTGCAGCTCGTCGCGGACTCGGTGCCGCGGGCCATCGGGGTGCCCCCCGAGGAGACCCAGGTGATCACTCCGGGGCATGCGGGCGCGGCGGGGACGCGGGCGCTGAACGCGGCACTGAAGGAACGGCTGAATCCGGGGCCCGGGCGGTTCGGGGGGTTCGACCCCGGGGACCGGGTGGTGCACGTGGCCGGTCCGGGGCGGATCAGGCCCGGGCGGGTCGTCGGGGCCGATGCCGAGGGGCTGCGGCTCGACTGTGACGGCGAGGCCGTGCTCGTACCGAAGGAGCAGGTGGAGCGGGCCGTGCGGCACGGGTGGGCGGTGACCGGGCACCAGGCCGTGGGGCTGCGGTGGGCCGCCGCGGTGGTGGTGCTGCCCGGGGACGCCGCGGCGGGGCTGAGCCGGCCCTGGGTGTACACGGCGTTCGGGCGCGGGGAGCGGCATCTGTCCGTGGTGCACGGGGTGGATGCCGCGTTGCCGCGGGCCGTCGCCGAGGTGGTCGCCAAGCCGCGGACGACCCGGTTGCAGCGGTTGGTCCGGGCTCAGGTGCCGGGGGCTTAGAGCGGGGTTGGGGCGGGCGCCCATCGAGGCGCCTGCCCGGCGCTGGGGTGCCGCCTTGCCCACCCTGCCGCCCCAGGCGGCAGACTGCCCAAGGCGGGGGCGGCAGGCTGCCTGGCCTGAGGCGGCCTGGGATCAGTGGTCGGCGTCTTCCAAGGGTTCCGTCGTGACGGTGTCGTCGTCGGGGTCGAGGTCGTCGTCGAAGACCGAGCTGACGTCGAAGCGGCACACCACCCGCTGCGGATCCGCCTGGTCGAACGGGGCCTCCAGCCACTCCCCCGGTTCGGCCGGCTCGTCGGCGGCCGCGACCCAGAGTGTCGAGTCGCCCTCCTCCAGGCCGAACTCCTTGTGCCGGGAGGCGATCTCGTCCGGCTCGAACTCGCCGAAGAGCACACCCAGTGCGGCGTGGACGCTACTGCCCGCGCTGTCCGGGTCGGGACCGGCCTCGAGGTCGGCGACCCGGCCCGCCTGGGCGAGAAGACGCTGCGGCTCGACCACGGCGTAGTCGCGTCGGATCAGCACGCTCAGCGCGTTCGGCTCCTCCGGTCCGGTGTACGGCGGCAGCGAGTCGTCGCCGCTGGGGATCTCGAAGGGGGTGACCTCGTCGTAGCGGTCGTAGAGGAGTTCGTCGTACTCCTCGGCCGCGACGGCGAGCTCGTTGAACGCTTCGTAGACGGCCGGGTCGTCCTCTCCCGACCTGCGCTCGACAGCCGCCAGGTGACGGTCGAGCGCAGCCTTGACCGCCTCTGCGGCGGCGCGTACCTCGGCAGCGGTGGGCTGCGCAGCATCAGACATAGTGCAGACGCTATCCGTACCGGGCCCGTGCCCGCACAATAGATGCGATGCCGGAATACGAATTTGTCGACGTGTACGTGCCGCGCGGGGTCTCCCGCAAGGATGCGACGCGCCTGCTGACGGACCATGCAGAGTACGGACACTGGGAGTTGGACCGATTGAGCCTGCGCCGCGACGGCAGTCGCCGCGTGCGGCTGCGGCGGCGGATCATCCGCCAGGTGCGGGCCACATGGTGACCTGATCCTGACGTCCCGCGGCCGAAAACGGAGCGGGCCCCGCCGATGCGGGGCCCGCTCCGTAGCCGCTGCCTGCCGTGCGCGCTACGCGCCGGTCCGGGAGCGGCGGTAGAGCACCGCGCCGCCGAGCAGCGCGCCCGCGGCCAGTGCGCCCGTCGCGCCGACGGGCAGCGAGCTGCCGGTCATGGCGAGCTGGGACTCGCCCTTGGCCTGGGGGACGCTGTGCGTCTCCGGCTGGTTGGGCTTGCTCTCGGTCGGGTGCAGCGCCCGCGTCACGGGCTTGACGGCCTCGCCCGGCGCTCCGGGCTTGCCCGGCTGGTGCGGCTTCCCGGGGGTGGCGGGCGGCGTGGACGGCGGCGTCGCCTGCTCACCGTTGGCGCAGTCGTCGCCCGTGGTGGGGTTGCCGACGGAGACGACTCCGACGGAGTTCCCGCAGACGTTGACCGGAACCTCCACGGGCACCTGGACGTGGTTGCCCGAGCCGATGCCCGGGGAACCACCGGTGTGACCGCCCGCGTGCGATCCGCCGCCGGACGGCTGGTGGTGGGAGCCGCCGCCGCTGTCGTCGCCGTAGCCGCCGTCGTGGGAGGTGTTGGCGCAGTTGTTGCCCATCGCCGGGTTGAGCAGCCCGATGACGTTCACGGTGTTGCCGCAGACGTTGACCGGGACGTCGACCGGCACCTGCACGTTGTTTCCGGAGGCGATGCCGGGTGAGTCCGACGCGCTTCCGTGCGCACCCGAGTCGGCGTGCGCGTAGCCGCCGGTGACGGCGAGCACGCCGGTCGCGGCCGCCATGATGGTCAGGCCCTTGCGCGTGACCTGTCGCATAGCAATCCCTGCCTTAGCAATCTCAGCGCTCGAAGCACTGCACTTCGCCTGGGTGGGCCGGGGAACTGGTGTGCCCCGGGTCCCCGAATGCCGGTCGGCCCCGGAGTGCATGGCGCGCACTCCGGGGCCGACGGACTCAGACCCTCAAGGGGTGAGGCTCAACAGCGTCAGCTGTTGACGCAGGTGTTGCCGAAGGCGGGGTTCAGCAGCCCGATCACGGAGACCGTGTTGCCACAGACGTTCACCGGGATGTGGATGGGCGCCTGGACGACGTTGCCCGAGAGCACGCCGGGGGAGTGCACGGCGGCACCCTGGGCACCGGAGTCGGCGACGGCCATGCCCGCACCCGCGAGAACCAGACCACCAGTGGCAGCCGCAGCAGCGACGACCTTCTTGATCATTATTCCTCCTTGTTGGCAAATGCAGTCCCAGCCGCGGACTGCACTCCCTGTAACGAGGAGAAAGTGATGGGGCTACGAGCCTATGGTTCCTTTCACTCTTTTCAGCCCAGTACGCACGGACGGCCGAATTAACGGGTTGTTGCCAGGTTGACGCGGCAGGGGCCGGCTCAGGACGCGTCGATGAAGCGGTCGAGCACCCGCACACCGAACTTCAGGCCGTCCACCGGGACCCGCTCGTCGACACCGTGGAACATGCCGGCGAAGTCCAGCTCGGGCGGCAGCTGCAGCGGCGCGAAGCCGAAGTTGCGGATGCCCAGCTCGACGAAGGACTTGGCGTCGGTGCCGCCGGAGAGCATGTACGGAATGGCCTTGCCGATCGGGTCCTCGGCGGCGATCGAGGTCTGCATGGCCTCGACGAGCGCGCCGTCGAAGGTGGTCTCGACGGCCTTGTCGGCGTGCACGTCCTCACGCCTCACGTTCGGGCCGAGGAGCCGGTCGAGGTCGGCGAGGAACTCGTCCTCGTACCCCGGCAGGAATCGTCCGTCGACGTGCGCGGTGGCCTCGCCGGGGATGACGTTGACCTTGTAGCCGGCGCCGAGCTGCGTCGGGTTCGCGGTGTTGCTCAGCGTGGCGCCGATCAGCTTGGCGATGCCGCCCAGCTTGGCGATCGTCTCCTGCATGTCCTCGGGGTCGAGCTCGGTGCCGAGCGCGTCGCCGAGTTCGTCGAGGAAGTGGCGCAGCGTCTTGGTGACGCGGACCGGGAACTGGTGGCGGCCGAGCCGGGCGACGGCCTCGGACAGCTCGGTGATGGCGTTGTCCCGGTGGATCATCGAGCCGTGTCCGGCGGTGCCGGCCACGCTCAGCTTCATCCAGTGCATGCCCTTCTCGGCGGTCTGGATGAGGTAGAGCCGGCGCTGCTCGTTCACGGTGAAGGAGAAGCCGCCGACCTCGCTGATCGCCTCGGTGACGCCGTCGAAGAGCTCCCGGTGGTTGTCGACGAGGTGGCGCGCGCCCCAGGTGCCGCCCGCCTCCTCGTCGGCGAGGAAGGCCAGGACGATGTCGCGCGGGGGCTTGCGGCCGGTGCGCAGCCGGTCGCGGACGACCGCGAGGGTCATCGCGTCCATGTCCTTCATGTCGACGGCGCCGCGGCCCCATACGCACCCGTCGGCGACCTCGCCGGAGAAGGGGTGGTGGGTCCAGTCCGCCGCGTTGGCCGGGACGACGTCCGTGTGGCCGTGGATGAGGAGCGCGGGCCGCGACGGGTCCTCGCCCTCGATGCGGGCCACCGTGGAGGCGCGGCCGGGGTGCGACTCGAAGATCTTCGGTTCGAGGCCCACTTCGGCGAGCTTCTCCGCGACCCACTCGGCGGCCTTGCGCTCGCCGGGGCCCGAGTGGTCGCCGTAGTTGCTGGTGTCGATCTGGATCAGTTCTCGGCAGAGGTCGACGACCTCGTCCTGCCCGGAGACGGCCCTGCCCGTGCTCGGCTCACTCACGCTTGTTCCTCTCTCCCTGTGGATCCCTCTCATCCTCTCTCCCCCGACGTCAGGACCCAAGGGCGGGCACGGCTCGTCACGTGCCGTTCACAGGGGAAGCGCCGAGGTGGGCGTGTGATCGGAGCACTCCGAAACCCTGGTAATGTTCTCTGTGTCGCCGCGGGGCAGCCCCTCGCACTCAAGGCGGCAGACACCTTGTCCGGGTGGCGGAATGGCAGACGCGCTAGCTTGAGGTGCTAGTGTCCTTTATCGGACGTGGGGGTTCAAGTCCCCCCTCGGACACCACAGAAAGAAAGCCCCTCTTCGAGGGGCTTTCTTCGTTGTGCGGATCAGCCGGTGAAGCCGGCCGTGATCTTGGTGAACTGCCAGTTGTCCTGGCTGATGCCGGAGCAGTTCTCGGCGACGCCGCCGCCCGCGCACGGGCGGTCGCGGTTGACCGACCAGAAGGCGAGGCGGGCGATGTGCTTGCTGTTCGCCCAGTCCTTGATCTGGGTCCAGATCGCGGGGGTCGTGGTCTCCTGCTGGTCGCTGAGGCCGTTCATCCCGGAGATGCCGAGGTGGGCGTAGGCGGTCGCGTCGTCCCAGCCGAAGACCGACTTGAGCTTGGTCTTCAGGCCCTCGGCGGCGTTCACGGTGTTGCCGTACATGTCGTTGCCGCCGCCGAAGTCGAACGGCATGATCGTGAAGACGTCGATGTCGGCGTTCAGGGCCTTGGCCTGCTCGATGAGGCGGTTGCCGTACGAGGTCGGGCCGGTGGTGGACGTACCGAAGGTGAGGATCGTCCTCAGGCCGGGGTTGTTGGCCTTGACGATCTTCAAGGCGTTCAGGACGCGGTCCTGCACGACCGTGTTCTCGAACTCGTCGGAGTTCTCGATGTCGACGTCGATCGCCTTGAGCTGGTAGGCGTCGATCACCTTCTGGTAGGCGCCCGCGAGGGCCTCGGGCGTCGAGCAGTTGGGGCCGAGCTTGTTGCCGCTCCAGCCGCCGATCGACGGGACGATGTCGCCGCCGGCCGCCCGGATGGCGTTGATCGCGGTCTGGTCCTGGCCGCCGGTGAGGGCGCGCGAGCCGTCCCAGGCCGGGTTGCAGCCGCCGGAGGAGAGGATGAACGCCATCGTGAACCACTTCACGCCGGTGGCGCTCATGACGGTGGCCGGGCTGGGCGGGTTGCCCCAGCCGGTGTAGAGGTAGGGCGCGGCCTGCTTGAAGCCGGTGGTGCCGCCGGAGCCCGCGCTCGTCGTCACGGAGACGGCGTTGGAGGCCGGTGAGCTGTTGCCCGCCGCGTCGCGCGCCTTGACGGTGAAGCTGTACGCGGTGGAGGGCGAGAGGCCGGAGACGGTGGCCGAAGTGCCGCTGACCGTCAGGAGTTTGTTGCTGCCGCCGCTGTAGATGTCGTAGCCGGTGACCCCGGTGTTGTCGCTCGCCGCGCCCCAGGACAGCGAGACGCTGGACGAGGTCTTGGCGGTGGAGGTCAGAGCGGTGGGCGCGGTCGGGGCCTGGGTGTCGGTGCTGCCGCCGGGGCCGTCGAGGCTGATGTCGTCGGCGTAGTAGGTGCCCTGGCCGTACCAGCCGTGGGTGTAGACCGTGGCGCTGGTCTGCGAGGCGCCGGTGGTGAACTTCACCGTCAACTGGGCGTACGCGGACGGGGACTGGGTCCAGGTGGAGCCGCCGCCGTCGACGCCGAGGTAGGCGTAGCCGCCGCGCACCCAGCCAGAGAGCGTGTACGTGGTGTTCGGCTGGACGGCGACGGTCTGGCTGCACTTGGCGTTGTCGCTCGCGCTCGCGGCGCCGGCCAGGGCCTTGGTACCGCCGTGGACGGGGCTGGAGACCACGGAGCCGAGGTTGCCGGTGCAGGACCAGGAGCCGAGCGAGCCGGTCTCGAAGCCCGCGTTGCCGAGGATGTTGGCCGCCTGGGCGGTGCCCGGCAGGGCGACCGCGCCGCCGACGGCGAGGGCGGCGGTGCCGAGGAGGGCGAGGATGCGAGATCTTCCGAAGCGTCGCGAGGGACGCCGTCTTCGGGTGAGGGACACACGAACTCCCGGTGTTCAGGGGGGTGTTGGGGAGGTGCGCGAAGCCGGTGGTGCCGTACTGCCTTGGTGCCGCACCCAAGTTGGTATGGACCAATGCCGTTGTCAAGACCACTCGCGCTGTTCGTGGCTCCGCCCGGGAACGTCGTGTCCCGGGCGGAGCATCCCCTGTCCCGGGTCAGTTCGCGGCGGCCGCCTTCCGTACGTGCAGCACGCTGCCGTCCAGCGGCAGCGGCTCCCGGCCGACCAGGGTCAGGCCCGCGTCCGCGAAGAGGCGGGCGTAGTGGTCGGCGCGGCGTTCACGGCCGCCGACGTTGCACATCATGTGGAGGTCCCAGGCGGTGGCCAGGGAGGCGGAGCCGTCGGCGGGCAGCACCCGTTCGACGACGAGCAGATCGGCGTGGCCGGGCATCGCGCGGGCGACGTGCCGCAGGATCTCCAGACACCGGTCGTCGTCCCAGTCGTGCAGGACGCGCGACAGGAGATAGACGTCGCCGCCGGTGGGGACGTCCGCGAAGTCCCCGCTCCGGTACGTGCAGCGCGCGCCGTGTCCCGCGGCCTCCAGGGCCTCCCGCGCGGCGTCGACGACGTGCGGGCGCTCCAGGAGGACCCCCCGCAGGCGCCGGTGCACGGCGAGGATCCGGCCGAGCAGCGCGCCGTTGCCGCCCGCGATGTCGACCACCGTCGCCGGGGTGTCCGCCCGGCCGGCGGCGAGCAGGACCGGGTGGGTGGGCAGCGGCCCGAACATGGCGGCCCCGGCGGCCATGGACCGGTCGAAGAGATCGGCGAGTTCCGGGTCGGCGGCGAAGTGGTCGAAGTGGTGGGCGCCGAAGAGGTGCTCGAAGCCGGGCTCCCCGGTGCGCACGGTGTGGGCGAGCGCGCCGAAGGAGCGGTAGAACGGGCCGCCGTACAGGAGGGCGAGGGGGCGCATCGACTCCGGTGCGTCGGTGCGCAGCAGGGCGCCGAGCGCGGTGAGCCGCCAGCCGTCGGTGATTCCCGGGTCCGCCGTCACCGCGCCCAGGGTCTCCAGATAGCGCAGGAGGGTGGCGAGGGTGCCCGGTCGGGCGCCGATACGTTCCGCCAGGTCGTCGACGCCGGTCCCCCGCCGGGTGTCCAGGGCGTCGGCGATCCGCAGTTCGGCGCAGGCGGCGAGGGCCTGGGTGGTCCAGGCGCCGGTGAGCAGGCGCAGCAGCGCCTCGGCGGGCTGCCGCTCCCGGTGTGCGGCGAGATGGGCGGTGAGGACGTCGCGGTGGTCGCCGGGGGCGTAGAGCTCCATGCGGCGGTATTCGGTCTTGGCGCCGTCGGGGGCGGCGAAGTAGAAGACCGTGCCGTTCTCGTGGGGGTTGTAGCCGCCGCCGTCGGGCACCGCGCCGTGCCGGGCAAGCGTGGCGCACAGGCCGCGCAGCACCAGGGGGTCGGGGCCGTCGACCTCGAAGGCGAGATGGGCCTCGTGCTGCCGCTCGCGCTCGTGGGCGACGAGGGGTTCGAGGCCGGAGCCCGGGGCGACGGTCAGGGCGAACACCTCGACGGTGCGGTGCGCTCCGTCGAGGCCGGTGACGGCGGGGCGCAGGATGCCGACGTCGAGGTCGGCCGGGTCGCGGCGGTGGCGTACGGCGAGGCGCTCACGGACGACGACGCTCGGCCGGGGCGGGCCGTCGGCGGTGAGGCCGCACTCGGTCAGCGTGGTGTGCAGTTCCTGCTCGTCGCAGGGGAAGAGCAGCAGGGCCGCGTGGGCGAAGCGGCAGCGGTCCGCCAGGGAGCGCAGCTCCGGGCCGTCGAGGCCGGGCAGCAGCAGCGGGAGCAGGGTGGCGGTGTCCTGCTCGCGGACGAAGTCGACCGTCGCGCGCAGACGGGACGTTTCGTCTGCCATCGTGGTGACCATCGGGTGTGGTGCCTCGATTCCAGTGATCGGTATCAAAAAGGAAAAGGTCGGAAAGGAAAACAAGAAGAAAGAAACGTTCAGGCAGCACGGACGGGGCCGACGGCACCGATCCCCACGTAGTGCTCGGCGAACCAGTCCTGCTGGGCGCGGGAGTCGCGCAGGGCCGAGATCCGGGACCGGCGCAGGGAGTCGCGGAACCGCGCCTCGCCGTCCGATCCGGTGCTGCCGTGCAGCAGCCCGATCATCCAGTGGGAGAACTCCTGGGCACGCCAGATGTGGTCCAGGCAGCGCGCCGAGTAGGTGTCGAGGCCCGCCGGGTCGCCGTGCGTGAGGTCGTCGAGCAGGGCCTCGGCGAGGAGTTCGGCCTCCAGGACGGCCAGATTGGCGCCCTTGGCGGCGGACGGGCTGATCAGGCTGGCGGCGTCACCGGCGAGGAACAGCGAGCCGTGGCGCAGGGGTTCGATGACGTCGGACTCCAGGTGGACGACGCCGCGGTGGCCGATCCGGCCCCGGTGCAGCGGTCCGTAGGCGTCGGCGCGCAGACGCAGGGCCAGTTCGTCCCAGATCCGGTCGTCGGGCCAGTCCTCGGCGCGGGTGTCGCGGGCGCACTGGAGGTAGTAGCGGGTGACGGTGGAGGTGCGGGCCATGTGGCCGGCGAAGCCGCGGCCGTGCACCCCGTAGCCGACGGCGTCGAGGCTGGGCGGGGCGTCGGCGAGCAGACCGAGCCAGCTCACGCCGTGGTCGAGGTGGTGGCGGACCGATGCCGCGGGGAGCGAGCGGCGGGCGGCGCCGTGCCGGCCGTCGCAGCCCGCCACGTACCGGGCCCGCCAGAGTCCGGGTCGCCCGTCGGCCGTGCGGACGGTGACCGTGGGACGGTCGGTGCCGGTGTCCCGGACGTCGAGCGCCTCGGTGGTGAAGCGGACGCGTCCTCCGGCGTCGAGGTAGTGCGCCAGCAGGTCGGTCACCAGGGCCTGTTGGGGGTAGACGGTGTGCCGCTCACCGCGGCCGAGGCGGCTGTAGTCGAGGCGGAAACGTCCGTCGTCGGAGCGGAACTCGCAGGTGCTGTGGTCGTGGCCGTGCCGGTCCAGGCCGTCGGCCAGGCCGTGGCGCCGGAGGATCCGTACGGTGTGGGCGGCGAGGAATCCGGCGCGGGCCCGGGTCTGGATGTGCTCCCGGCTGCCTCGCTCCAGGACGACGCAGTCGACGCCGCCGCGCTGGAGGAGGTTGCCGAGGAGGAGGCCGGCCGGTCCGGCTCCGAGGATGACAACGTCGGCCGTATCACCGGCTGTTGTCGTGGATTGGCGTTCTGTCACAGCGGGTGATCGTAAGTGGCCCCCGGTGCCGCTCCGTGCCGGATTCCCCCGGACGCACGGACCGTGGCGCATGCACGCAGGTCACAGGCCCGGCCGGGTGTCCCGGAAAACAACGGCCGGCGGGGAACGTGCCACGTGACGTGGACCGTTCCCCGCCGGCCGGGGTGGAGCGGATGTTCGGAGAGTTACTTCTTCTCCACCGCGTGACCGCCGAACTGGTTGCGCAGCGCGGCGATCATCTTCATCTGCGGCGAGTCGTCCTGGCGCGAGGCGAAGCGGGCGAAGAGGGACGCGGTGATCGCGGGCAGCGGCACCGAGTTGTCGATGGCGGCCTCGACGGTCCAGCGGCCCTCGCCGGAGTCCTGCGCGAAGCCGCGCAGCTGGTCCAGGTGCTCGTCGTCGTCGAGGGCGTTGACCGCGAGGTCGAGCAGCCAGGAACGGATGACCGTGCCCTCCTGCCAGGAGCGGAAGACCTCGCGCACGTCGGTGACCGAGTCCACGGCCTCCAGGAGCTCCCAGCCCTCGGCGTAGGCCTGCATCATGGCGTACTCGATGCCGTTGTGGACCATCTTGGAGAAGTGGCCGGCGCCGACCTTGCCGGCGTGGACCGAGCCGAACTCGCCCTCGGGCTTGAGGGCGTCGAAGATCGGCTGGACCTTGGCGACGTTCTCCTCGGAGCCGCCGTACATCAGCGCGTAGCCGTTCTCCAGGCCCCAGACGCCGCCGGAGACGCCGCAGTCGACGAAGCCGATGCCCTTCACGCCCAGCTCGGCGGCGTGCTTCTCGTCGTCCGTCCAGCGCGAGTTGCCGCCGTCGACGACGATGTCGCCCTCCGACAGGAGCTCCTTGAGCTCGTCGACGGTGGACTGGGTCGCGGCACCGGCCGGGACCATCACCCAGACCACGCGCGGGCCTTCGAGCTTCTCGACCAGCTCGGCGAGGGAGGCGACGTCGGAGACCTCGGCGTTGCGGTCGTAGCCGATGACGTCGTGGCCCGCGCGGCGGATGCGCTCGCGCATGTTGCCGCCCATCTTGCCGAGACCGATGAGACCAAGCTGCATGTCAGTTCACTTACTTTCGGAGTCTTGAGAACGAGAACGAGTCGGAGTGGTCAGGACGTGCGGCCGCGCAGCGCGCGGTAGGTGTCGACCAGGGCCTGGGTGGACGGGTCGAGGCCGGGGACCTCCGCGCCGTCGGTGAGGGCGGGCTCGACGCGCTTGGCGAGGACCTTGCCCAGTTCGACGCCCCACTGGTCGAAGGAGTCGATGTTCCACACGGCGCCCTGGACGAAGACCTTCTGCTCGTAGAGGGCGATGAGCTGGCCCAGGACCGAGGGGGTCAGTTCCTTCGCCAGGATCGTCGTGGTCGGGTGGTTGCCCTGGAACGTCTTGTGGGCGACCAGCTCCTCGGCGACACCCTCGGCGCGGACCTCGTCGGGCGTCTTGCCGAAGGCGAGCGCCTGGCCTTGCGCGAACAGGTTCGCCATCAGCAGGTCGTGCTGGCCCTTGAGGTCGCCGCTCAGCTCCTCGACCGGGTTCGCGAAACCGATGAGGTCCGCCGGGATCAGCTTCGTGCCCTGGTGGATCAGCTGGTAGTAGGCGTGCTGGCCGTTGGTGCCCGGGGTGCCCCAGACGACCGGGCCGGTCTGCCACTGAACGCGGCGGCCCTGGCGGTCCACGGACTTGCCGTTGGACTCCATGTCGAGCTGCTGGAGGTAGGCGGTGAACTTGGACAGGTAGTGCGAGTACGGCAGCACCGCGTGCGACTGGGCGCCGTGGAAGTTGCCGTACCAGATGCCCAGCAGGCCCAGCAGCAGCGGCGCGTTCGCCTCCGCCGACGCCGTGCGGAAGTGCTCGTCGACCAGGTGGAAGCCGTCGAGCAGCTCGCGGAAGCGGTCCGGGCCGATGGCGATCATCAGCGACAGGCCGATGGCCGAGTCGAAGGAGTAGCGGCCGCCGACCCAGTCCCAGAACTCGAACATGTTGGCCGTGTCGATGCCGAAGTCCGACACCTTCTCGGCGTTGGTCGACAGCGCCACGAAGTGCTTCGCCACCGCGTCCTGGTCGCCGCCGAGCCCGGCGAGCAGCCAGGTGCGGGCGGCGGTCGCGTTGGTGATCGTCTCGATCGTGGTGAACGTCTTCGAGGCGATGATGAACAGCGTCTCGGCCGGGTCGAGGTCGCGGACGGCCTCGTGCAGGTCGGCGCCGTCCACGTTCGACACGAAGCGGAACGTCAACTCCCGCGCGGTGTACGGGCGCAGCGCCTCGTACGCCATCGCGGGGCCGAGGTCGGAGCCGCCGATGCCGACGTTCACGACGTTCTTGATGCGCCGGCCGGTGTGGCCGGTCCACTCCCCCGAGCGGACCTTCTCCGCGAAGGCGGCCATCGAGCCGAGGACGGCGTGCACGCCGGGTACGACGTTCTCGCCGTCGACCTCGACCACGGCATCGGCCGGGGCGCGCAGGGCCGTGTGGAGCACGGCGCGGTCCTCGGTCGTGTTGATCTTCTCGCCGCGGAACATGGCGTCGCGCTGCCCGAACACGTCGGTGGCGGCGGCCAATTCCTGCAGCAGGGCGAGCGTCTCGTCCGTGATCAGGTGCTTGGAGTAATCGATGTGCAGGTCGCCGACCTGCACGGTGTAGCGCCGGGCACGCTCCGGGTCACCGGCGAACAGGTCACGCAGGTGCGTGCCGTTGAACTTCGCACGGTGGTCCTCAAGGGCGGTCCACTGCGGGCGGCGCGTCAACACAGGGGCGTTCTCAGGCATGTTGAACGGACTCCTTGGTGCCGGAGGCGCTTCCGTGGAGCGCTACGGCGTACATCTCGTCGGCGTCGAGGCGGCGCAGCTCCTCGGCGATCAGTTCGGCCGTGGAGCGGACCTTCAGGGCGAGGGTGCGCTGCGGCTGGCCGGGCAGGGACAGGGTGGCGAGCGGGCCGTCGGGGCGGTCGATGACGATCTCGCCGTTCGGGGTGCCGAGGCGGACCGCGGTGACGACCGGGCCGTCCGTGGTGACCCGCTCGACCTCGACGCCGAGCCGGGTGCCGAGCCAGCGCGCGAGCAGTTCGGCGCTGGGGTTCTCGGCCTCGGACTCGACGGCCGCGGAGACGATCTCGGCGCGGGCCTGGTCGAGGGCGGCGGCCAGCATGGAGCGCCACGGGGTGAGGCGGGTCCAGGCGAGGTCGGTGTCGCCGGGGGCGTACGACGCGGCGCGCAGGGCGAGGGCCGCGATCGGGTCCTCGACGGCGTACGCGTCGGTGATCCGGCGGGCGGCGAGCGCGCCCAGCGGGTCCTTGGCGGGCTCGTCAGGGGCGTCCACCGGCCACCACACGACGACCGGGGCGTCAGGGAGGAGCAGCGGCAGCACGACCGAGGCGGCGTGCTTGCTGACCTCGCCGTGGGTGCGCAGGACGACGGTCTCGCCGGTGCCCGCGTCGGAGCCGACCCGGACCTCGGCGTCGAGCCGGTTGCCCTGGCGGTCGCGCGGCGAGCGCGCGGTGCGCTTGATGACGACGAGGGTGCGCGAGGGGTGCTCGCGGGACGCCTCCTGGGCGGCCTTCGTCGCGTCGTACGCGTTCTCCTCGTCCGTGACGATGACCATCGTCAGGACCATGCCCACGGCGGGCGTCCCGATGGCCCGGCGCCCTTCGACGAGCGCCTTGTTGATCTTGCTTGCCGTGGTGTCGGTCAGGTCGATCCTCATGGCCTGCGCCAGCTCCGTCCGTCTCGTGCGAGCATCTCGTCCGCTTCCCCCGGGCCCCAGCTGCCGGAGGCGTACTGGGCCGGCTTGCCGTGGCTGTCCCAGTGCTCCTCGACCGGGTCGAGAATGCGCCAGGACTCCTCGACCTCCTCCGTGCGCGGGAAGAGGTTCGAGTCGCCCAGCAGGACGTCCAGGATCAGCCGCTCGTACGCCTCGGGGCTGGACTCCGTGAACGACTCGCCGTAAGCGAAGTCCATGGAGACGTCACGGATCTCCATCGAAGTACCCGGGACCTTCGAACCGAAGCGTACGGTCATGCCCTCATCGGGCTGGACCCGGATGACGATCGCGTTCTGGCCGAGTTCCTCGGTGGACGTGTGGTCGAACGGGGAGTGCGGGGCGCGCTGGAAGACGACCGCGATCTCGGTGACGCGGCGGCCGAGGCGCTTGCCGGTGCGCAGGTAGAACGGGACGCCCGCCCAGCGGCGGTTGTCGATCTCCAGCTTCACCGCGGCGTAGGTGTCGGTCTTCGACTGCGGGTCGATGCCGTCTTCCTGGAGGTAGCCGCGGACCTTCTCGCCGCCCTGCCAGCCCGCCGCGTACTGGGCGCGCACGGTGGAGCGCTCCAGGTCGGCGGGGAGCCGGACGGACTTGAGCACCTTCAGCTTCTCGTTGACGAGGGACTCGGCGTCGAACGCGGCCGGTTCCTCCATCGCGGTGAGGGCGAGGAGCTGGAGCAGGTGGTTCTGGATGACGTCGCGGGCGGCGCCGATGCCGTCGTAGTAGCCGGCGCGGCCGCCGATGCCGATGTCCTCGGCCATGGTGATCTGCACGTGGTCCACGTACGACCGGTTCCAGATGGGCTCGTACATCTGGTTGGCGAAGCGGAGCGCCAGGATGTTCTGGACGGTCTCCTTGCCGAGGTAGTGGTCGATGCGGAAGACCTGCTCGGGCGCGAACACGTCGTGCACGATGCGGTTGAGCTCGCGCGCCGACTCGCTGTCGTGGCCGAACGGCTTTTCGATGACGGCGCGCCGCCACGAGCCCTCGGGGGCGTCCGCGAGACCGTGCTTCTTGAGCTGCTGGACGACCTTCGGGAAGAACTTCGGCGGGACCGAGAGGTAGAAGGCGTAGTTGCCGCTCGTGCCGCGCTTCTCGTCGAGCTCGTCGACGGCCTCGCGCAGCTGCTTGAACGCGGTGTCGTCGTCGAAGTCGCCGGGGATGAAGCGCATGCCCTCGGCGAGCTGGGCCCAGACCTCCTCGCGGAAGGGGGTACGGGCGTGCTCGCGCACCGAGTCGTGGACGACCTGGGCGAAGTCCTGGTCCTCCCACTCGCGGCGGGCGAAGCCGAGGAGCGAGAAGCCGGGCGGCAGCAGACCGCGGTTGGCGAGGTCGTAGACCGCCGGCATCAGCTTCTTGCGGGACAGGTCACCGGTGACGCCGAAGATGACGAGCCCCGAGGGGCCCGCGACGCGCGGCAGGCGGCGGTCGCGGGGATCGCGGAGCGGGTTGGCCCACTCCTGCGACGGAAGGGAGGCGCCGCTCACTTGGCCTCGCCGCCCTTGAGGCGGTCGGCGACGGTGGCGAGCAGGTCGTTCCAGGCGATCTCGAACTTCTGCACGGCCTCGTCCTCGAGCTGCTGGACGACCTCGTCGTAGGAGATGCCGAGCTTCTCGACGGCGGCCAGCTCCTCGCGGGAGGTCTCGTAGGTGCCCGAGACGGCGTCGCCGTGGATGTCGCCGTGGTCGGCGGTGGCGTTCAGGGTGCCTTCCGGCATCGTGTTGACGGTGCCCGGGGCGGCCAGCTCGTCGACGTACAGGGTGTCCTTGTACGCCTTGTCCTTGACGCCGGTCGAGGCCCACAGCGGGCGCTGCTTGTTGGCGCCGGCGGCCGCCAGCTTGGTGGCGCGCTCGGCGGCGAAGACCTGCTCGTAGGCCTCGTAGGCGAGGCGGGCGTTGGCGAGGGCGGCCTTGCCGCGCACGGCCTTGGCCTCGTCGGTGCCGAGGGCGTCGAGCCGCTTGTCGATCTCGGCGTCGACGCGGGAGACGAAGAACGAGGCGACGGAGTGGATGACGGAGAGGTCGAGGCCGCGCTCGTGGGCCTTCTCCAGACCGGCCAGGTAGGCGTCCATGACGGCCTTGTAGCGGTCGAGGGAGAAGATCAGCGTGACGTTGACCGAGATGCCGAGGCCGATGACCTCGGTGATCGCCGGGAGGCCCGCGAGGGTCGCCGGGATCTTGATCATGACGTTGGGGCGGTCGACGAGCCAGGAGAGCTGCTTGGCCTCGGCGATCGTGGCCTCGGTGTTGTGGGCCAGACGCGGGTCGACCTCGATCGAGACGCGGCCGTCGCGGCCGTTCGTCGCGTCGTACACGGGGCGCAGGATGTCGGCGGCGGCGCGGACGTCGGCCGTGGTCATCATGCGGACGGCCTCGTCGACGGTGACCTTGCGGACGGCGAGGTCGGCGAGCTGGTCCTCGTAGCCCGTGCCGGAGCCGATGGCGGCCTGGAAGATCGACGGGTTGGTGGTGACGCCGACGACGTGGGACTTCTCGATCAGTTCGGCGAGGTTGCCGGACTCGATGCGGGTGCGGGACAGGTCGTCCAGCCAGATGGAAACGCCTTCGTCGGAGAGGGCCTTGAGGGGCGACGAGGTAGCGGCGTTGCTCATGGTGTGCTTCATCTTCCTTCGGTGTGACTCAGTGCGGTGAGGTTCGTGAGGGTCAGGCGCGGGCGGCGGCCAGCGACTCGCGCGCCTTGTCGGCGACGTTCTCGGCGGTGAAGCCGAACTCCGCGAAGAGGACGTTCGCGTCGGCGGAGGCGCCGAAGTGCTCCAGGGAGACGATGCGGCCGGCGTCTCCGACGTAGCGGTACCAGGTCAGGCCGATGCCGGCCTCGACCGCCACGCGGGCCTTCACCGACGGCGGCAGGACGGAAGCACGGTAATCGGCGTCCTGCTCCTCGAACCACTCGACGGACGGCATCGACACGACGCGGGTCGCGACGCCCTCGGACTCCAGCGTCTCGCGGGCGGCGACGGCCAGCTGCACCTCGGAGCCGGTGGCGATCAGGATGACGTCGGGGGTGCCGGTGGACGCCTCGGCGAGGACGTAACCGCCCTTGGCGGCGGCCTCGTTGGCCTCGTAGGTGGGCAGGCCCTGGCGGGACAGCGCCAGGCCGTGCGGGGCCGGCTTGACCGAGCCGCGGCGCAGGATCTCGCGCCAGGCGATGGCGGTCTCGTTGGCGTCGGCCGGGCGGACGATGTTCAGGCCCGGGATGGCGCGCAGCGAGGCCAGGTGCTCGACCGGCTGGTGCGTCGGGCCGTCCTCGCCGAGACCGATCGAGTCGTGGGTCCAGACGTACGTGACCGGGAGCTGCATCAGGGCGGACATGCGGACGGCGTTGCGCATGTAGTCGGAGAACACCAGGAAGGTGCCGCCGTAGATGCGGGTGTTGCCGTGCAGCGCGATGCCGTTCATCTCGGCGGCCATCGAGAACTCGCGGATGCCGAAGTGGACGGTGCGGCCGTAGGGGTCGGCCTCGGGCAGCGGGTTGCCGACGGGCAGGAACGACGAGGTCTTGTCGATCGTCGTGTTGTTCGAGCCCGCGAGGTCGGCGGAGCCGCCCCACAGCTCGGGGACGACCGGGCCGAGCGCCTGGAGGACCTTGCCGGACGCGGCGCGCGTGGCGATCTTGGTGCCGGTCTCGAAGGCGGGCAGGTGCTGCTCCCAGCCCTCGGGGAGGCGGCCGGCGAGGACGCGGTCCAGCGTCGCGGAGTTCTCCGGGTTGGCGTTGCGCCACTCGGCGAGCTTCTTGTCCCAGGCCGCGTGGGCCTCGGCGCCGCGGTCCAGGGCGAGACCGGCGTGGGCGGCGACGGCGTCCTCGACGGCGAAGTCCTGCTCGGGGTCGAAGCCGAGGACGCGCTTGGTGGCGGCGATCTCCTCGGCGCCGAGCGCGGAGCCGTGCGAGCCCTCGGTGTTCTGCTTGGTCGGGGCGGGCCAGGCGATGATCGTGCGCATCGCGATGAGGGACGGCCGGTCGGTCACGGCCTTGGCGGCGGCGAGCGCCTCGTGCAGGGCCTTGACGTCGACGTCGCCGTTCTCCTGCGGGGTGATCCGCTGGACGTGCCAGCCGTACGCCTCGTAGCGCGCGAGGACGTCCTCGGAGAAGGCGGTCGCGGTGTCGCCCTCGATGGAGATGTGGTTGTCGTCCCAGACGAAGACGAGGTTGCCGAGCTTCTGGTGGCCGGCCATCGAGGAGGCCTCGGCGGAGACGCCCTCCTCCAGGTCGCCGTCGGAGACGATGGCCCAGATCATGTGGTCGAACGGGCTCTCGCCCTGAGCGGCCTCGGGGTCGAACAGGCCGCGCTCGTAGCGGGCGGCCATCGCCATGCCCACCGCGTTGGCGACGCCCTGGCCCAGCGGGCCGGTGGTGGTCTCGACACCGGCGGTGTGGCCGTACTCGGGGTGGCCGGGCGTCTTGGAGCCCTGCGTGCGGAACGCCTTCAGGTCGTCCAGGCTCAGCTCGTAGCCGGACAGGAAGAGCTGGGTGTAGAGGGTGAGGCTGGTGTGGCCGGGCGACAGGACGAAGCGGTCGCGGCCGGTCCACTCCGGGTCGGCCGGGTCGTGGCGCATGGCCTTCTGGAACAGGGTGTACGCGGCGGGGGCGAGGCTCATCGCCGTGCCCGGGTGTCCGTTGCCGACCTTCTGCACGGCGTCCGCCGCCAGGAGGCGGGCGGTGTTGACGGCGCGCTGGTCGAGCTCGGTCCACTCGAAGGGGCGCTCAAAGGGGTCGAGGCCGTCGGGTGTCTGCGTGCTCATCTGTATGACTTCCTTCGCATCCGTTGTCCATCAAAGGCGCCGCGAGGCACCCGCCGCCAGAATCTAAAGCTCCTGGTCGGACCTGGTTCAAATTTAAAGGTCATACTTTTGAGGGGACAGGTGGCCCCGTGCCAGCGTTCGGTGAAAATGGGACAGCAGAAACGGCCGACACCGAGGAACACGCATGCCGGAGCAGGGCCCCGCACATCCGAGCGCACATCTGGGACCGACGGAGCACATCCGTACGTATCCCTTCGACCCCGCGGAGAGCCTGTCCGGGGTCGGCATGCGGGTCGGACCGATGGGGACCGGCACCCCCTGGGACGACGCCGCCCCGTCCCGGCGGGCGCACCGCATCGACTTCCACGTGCTGCTGTTCTTCCGCGCGGGCCCGGTCCACCACATGATCGACTTCACCGAGTACGAGGTCGGGGCGGGCGACATCCTGTGGATCCGGCCGGGGCAGGTGCACGGCTTCTCCGCGACGGAGGAGTACGTCGGCACCCGGCTGACGATGCAGCCGGGCTTCCTGCCGCGCGCGATCGTCGAGGCGACCGGCATGTACCGCTACGACCGGCCGCCGCTGCTCCACCCCGACGCGGCCCAGCGGGACGCGATCCGGGCGTCGCTGGAGCAGTTGCAGCGCGAGTACCTGGACACCTCGACCCTCCCGCTGAGCCTGCACACCAGCGTCCTGCGCCATGCCCTGACCGCCTTCATGCTGCGGGTGGCGCACGTGTCGGCGCAGGCCGCGGCGGACGCCCTCGAACCGCAGGCCGACACCACCTTCACCCGGTTCAGGGCGGCCGTGGAGAAGCAGTTCACGACGAACCACAGCGTCAGCGCGTACGCCGACGAACTCGGCTACTCGCGGCGCACCCTGGTCCGCGCGGTGCGCGCCGCGACCGGCCTGACCCCGAAGGCGTTCATCGACCGGCGCGTGGTCCTGGAGGCGAAGCGGCTGCTGGCGCACACCGATCTGCCGGTGGGCCGGATCGGGGCGGCGGTCGGCGTGCCGGACTCGGCGAACTTCTCGAAGTACTTCCAGCAGCACGCCGGGGTGACACCGGCCGGGTTCCGGGCGGAGCAGGTCTGAGCATCACGGGAGCGACCCCGGCGCGGCAGGTGCCTCTTGCGCCCCACGACCCGTCGGGGTTACTTTCGGAACAGTTCCGCAATCGATTGCGGAACTGTTTCAGAACCGAGTGAGAGACCCGAGCGACCGCTCGACGACCCAGGTGAGGCCCCATGCCCCGTGTCACCATCGCGGACATCGCCCGGGAGGCCGGTGTCAGCAAGCCCACCGTCTCCCGCGCGCTGAACGGGCACCCGGACGTCGGCGCCGAGACCCGCGAGCGGATCCAGCGGATCGCCGCCGATCTCGGGTACGCGCCGAGCGTCAGCGCGCGCTCCCTGCGCACCGGCCGGCACGACACGCTCGGGCTGCTCATGCCGCTGGAGCAGTGGTGGGGCTACTCCGACATCCAGTACGGCATCGCCGAGGAGAGCGCGCGGCGCGGGCTGCACCTGCTGGTCCACCCGCTGCGGCCGGGCGAGCAGGCGGAGCGGGAGTTCGTCACCCAGACCCTGCCGACGCTGCCGATGGACGGGCTGATCCTGCTGATGCCCGAGGGCACGCCCCGGCACATCGGCGCCATCGCCCACACGAGCATGCCGACGGTGGTCATCGACGACCGCGGCCACCGGCTCGACCTGCCCTACGTCGAGAGCACCAACCGCGCCGGTTTCCGCGAGGCGGTGCTGCACCTGGTGCGGCACGGGCGGCGCCGGATCGCCTTCGTGGGCGGCCAGATGAACGACGCGTTCGCCCAGGAGCGCTTCGAGGGCTACCTCGACGCCCTGCGCGAGGGCGGCATCGCCTACGACCCGGCCCTCACCCTGCTGCCCGGCGACCGCGAGCCGACCGCCGACGAGATCACCGAGCTGCTCGGCACCGACCCCGACGGTCTCGCCGCGGCCTGGGACGAGATCGCCTTCTCGGCGCTGAACGCCCTGCACACCAGCGGCCACCGGGTGCCCGAGGACGTCGCCGTCACCGGGTTCGACGACTCCCCCATCGCCCGCGTCATGCGGCCCCCGCTGACCACGGTCCGCCAGCCGTTCCGGCAGATGGGCGCGGCGGCGGTGCGGATGCTGCTCGACTCCATCGAGCACGGCCGGCCCCCGGCCCACTTCACCGTCCCCACCGAACTCGTGATCCGTGACTCCTGCGGCAGCCACGCCGGCTGATCGCCCCCGCACCACGAGCACCACCCATGACTCGAAGGAGAGTTGTGACCATGTCCGTCCCCGTCAGTGCCGATCCCGGCGCTGCCCCCGTACCGCCCGGGGACGACGCCAAGCAGCGCGTCCCCGGCACCTTCGTCCTCGTCCACTTCCTGGCGCTGCTCGGCGCCTGGATGGGCGTCCTGGTCCCCTCGCTGGTCTCCGTCGCGCTCAAGGTCGAGCGGATGGACGCGGCCGGCAAGGTCGGCACCCTGTCGCTGGCGCTCGGGGTGGGCGCGCTGGTCGCGCTCGTCGCCAACCCGCTGTTCGGCCTGCTCTCCGACCGCACCACGTCCCGGTTCGGCGCCCGCCGCCCCTGGATGGTCATCGGCACGGCCGGCGGCTTCGTCGGCATCGCGGTCATCGCGTACGCGAGCAGCACCTGGGAGATCGTCGTCGGCTGGTGCCTGGCGCAGTGCTTCTACAACGCGCTGGTGGCCGCCATCTACGGCGCCCTCGCCGACCAGGTGCCCGAGCGGCAGATGGGCTTCGCCTCGGCCGTGCTCGCCCTCGCCAACCCGCTCGCGACGCTCGGCGGCACCTTCCTGGTCGACGCCCTCAACGCCTCGACCATCGCGCTGATGCTGGTCCCCGCGATCGTCGGCGCCGCCCTGGTCGTGCCGTTCCTGCTCTACGGACGCGACCGCCGCGTCACCGAGGACCAGGTGCCGTCGCTCACGCTCCGGCAGCTCATCGCCTTCCTGTGGACCAACCCGGTGCGCTTCCCGGACTTCGGCTGGGCCTGGCTGAGCCGCTTCCTGATGTGGACCTCGTACGCCACCGTCACCACGTACATGGCGTACTACCTCTCCGACTACCTCGGCCAGAACGACGACGCCGTCACGCACTACGTGTTCATCGGCAGCCTCGTCGCCAACATCTTCATCCTGATCGCGACCGTGCCCGCGGGCCGGATCTCCGACCGGATCGGGCGCCGCAAGCCGATCGTGTTCGCGGCCGCCGTGCTGCTCGCCGCGTCGATGGGCGTGATGGCGCTGGCCACCTCGGTGACCGGGTTCCTGATCGCGCAGGCGATCGTCGGCGTCGGCATGGGCGTGTACTTCGCCGTCGACATCGCGCTGCCCGCCGATGTGCTGCCCGATCCGAACAACGCGGCCAAGGACCTCGGCGTCATGAACATCGCCGCCACCCTGCCGTACTCGCTGATCACCCTGATCGCACCGACGCTGCTCGCCCTCGGCGGCGGGGACAACTACCCCGCCCTGTTCGTCTTCGGTCTGCTCGCCGCGCTGCTCGCGATCCCCGCCGTGCTCCCCGTCAAGCGCCGCTGAGCAACCCCCCAGCTGTACAAGGAAGTTCCGCCATGAACCACCCCACCACCCCGTACCTGGACCCCGAACTCCCCGTCGAGCGGCGCGTCGAGGACCTGCTCTCCCGCATGACGCTGGAGGAGAAGGCCGGACAGCTCTTCCACACCGCCAACACCCTCGCGCCCGGTGGGCAGTTGCTCGCCGAGCCGGACGCCGCGAACGGTGTGCGCACCGCGCACGAGCTGGTCGTCGGCCGGCACATCACCCACTTCAACCTGCTCAACGGCACCGACCCGTACGAGATCGCGCTCTGGCACAACCGGCTCCAGGAGCTCGCCGCCGACACCCGGCTCGGCATCCCGGTCACCGTCTCCACCGATCCGCGCCACGGCATGTTCTCCAGCCCGGCCGCGGGCCAGGCCATCGAGCGCATGTCCCGCTGGCCCGAGCACACCGGCATCGGCGCGATCGGCGACGCACGGCTCGCCGAGGAGTACGGGGACGTGGTGCGGCGCGAGTACACCGCGCTCGGCATCCGGGTCGCCCTCGGGCCGATGGCCGACCTGTTCACCGATCCGCGCTGGTCGCGCGGGTACGGCACGTTCGGCGAGGACCCGGTCACCGTCGCGAACATGACGGCCGCGTTCATCCGCGGGCTGCGCGGCGGCGACGCGCTCGGCGCCGACTCGGTCGCGGCGATGGTCAAGCACTTCCCGGGCGGCGGACCGCAGTTGGGCGGCGAGGACGCGCACGACCCCGCGCACCGCGAGCAGGTCTACCCGGGCGGTCTGGCCCGGCTGCACGAGCTGCCGTTCGACGCGGCGTTCCGCGCCGGGGCCACGCAGGTGATGACGTACTACGGGATGCCGCTGGCCGTGCCGGGCTGGGAGGAGGTCGGCTTCGCCTTCAACAGGCCCGTGGTGACCGACCTGCTCCGGGGCCACTACGGGTTCGACGGCATCGTCTGCACCGACTGGAACGTCATCGAGTCGACCATGCTCGCGGGCGATGTCTTCGACGCGCACGCCTACGGACTGGAGAACCTCACCCCGGCGCAGCGGCTGGCCCGCGCCCTGGACGCGGGTGTCGACCAGTTCGGCGGCGACGACTGCACGGAGCTGGTGGTCGAGCTGGTGCGCGGCGGCGCGGTGTCCGAGGCGCGGATCGACGTGTCGGTGCGCCGGCTGCTGCGCGAGAAGTTCCGGCTCGGGCTGTTCGAGCGGCGCCGGGTCGACGCCGAGGCCGCTGCGGAGACGGTCGGTTCGGCGCCGCTGCGCGAGGCGGGGCGGCGGGCGCAGCGCCGCTCGCTGGTCCTGGTGAAGAACGCCGACGCGCTGCTGCCGCTGTCCGACGGCACGGGCCTGCGCGTGTACGCGGAGGGTCTCGACCCCGAGCAGGTCGCCGCGTACGGCACGCCGGTCGCGGACGTGGCGGACGCCGAGGTCGCCGTGGTGCGGCTGCGGGCCCCCTTCGAGGACCGGGGCACGGCGCTCAGCGAGTGGTTCCACGGCGGGTCGCTCGACTTCCCCGAGGCGGTCGTCGAGCACGTGGGCGCCCTCGCGGCGCGCGTACCCACGGTCGTGCTCGTCTACCTGGAGCGGCCGGCCGTGCTCACGGAGATCGCCGGGGCGGCGACCGCCGTCGTGGGTGACTTCGGGGCCGAGGACGACGCCCTGCTCGACCTGGTCTTCGGGCGCTGCGCACCCGAGGGACGGCTGCCGTTCGACCTGCCGTCGTCGATGAAGGCGGTCGGGGAGAGCCGCGAGGACGTGCCGTTCGACACCCGCTCGCCGCTGCACCGCTTCGGGCACCACCTGTCGTACTGACCCGCCCCCGCCTGTGGCCGCCACCGGATCCGGTGGCGGCCACAGGCATGCCGCCACGTCACCGTTTCACCCTGCGCAACAGGGGGTTGACCGTTTCCCCCTGCCCTCGTACGGTGCTCGCACCCCCGTAGGTATATCGATTAACCACTCCCGGTTGGAGACATACCGCTGTGCCCGCTGTGCGCTCAACGACGAGTCGGCGTGCTTTTCTCGCCGCCGGCGGCTCCCTCGCAGCCGCTTCCGCCCTGCCCGCCCTGTCCGGCTGCTCCTCGCTGGCCGCGGCCGACGAAGACCCCGACACCCTCGTGGTGCACAGCCAGCTCGGCACCACGGCGCCCGGCTCTCCCACGTATCTCGCGGCCCTGGACCGGTTCCGGAAGGAAACGGGCCTGAAGGTGCGCAACCTGGTCAACGGCGACGACCTCGCGCAGGTCTACGAGACCTCGCGGCTGGCCCGCAAGGAGCCGGACGTCGTCATGGTGAACCTGTACGACAAGACGCTGGCCTGGACGGACGTCGGCGCGACGGTCGACGTCAAGGGCTACCTGGACGACTGGGGGCTGCGCGAGCGGGTGCGGGACGTGGCGCTCGACGCCTGGACCGACGCCAAGGGCCGGCTGCGCGCCTTCCCGTACTTCGCCACGAACTGGCCGGTCGCCTTCAACCGGTCGCTGCTCGACCGGGCCGGTGTCGGCCGGATCCCCACCACGGGCGACGAACTGATCGGCGCCGCACGGAAGTTGCGCGGCAAGAACCTCTCCCCCGTGACCGTCGGCGGCAACGACTGGACCGGGCAGAAGCTGCTCGCACAGGTCATCCAGACGTTCCTGAGCCAGGACGAGGCGCGGCACGTCTACACGACGGGCGACTTCAGCGGGCGGAACGCACGCCGGGGCATCGAGTACTTCGTCGAGCTGCGCGACGCGGGCGTCTTCACCGACAAGGCGCAGGGCCTGACGTCCGACACGATGACGACGCAGTTCAACACCCAGTCCGCGGCGATGCAGTCGGCGATGTCGTCGGCGCTGGCGAAGGTCCCGGACGCGGTGGCCCGCCACACGGACGTGGGCGGCTGGCCGCTGGCGCCGGGCGCGGCGCACGACAAGCCGACGATCATCCGCACGTACACCCTCATCGGCTTCTGGATCAGCCCGAACGGCACGAAGAAGATCGACGCCGTCGAGAAGTTCCTGAAGTTCTTCTACCGCGAGGACACCGTCGCCCGCTTCATCAAGGAGGCGGGCCGGGACATGGCACTGCGCTCGGACGCGGTGAGCACGGGCTTCCCGCTGGTGGCGGCGGCGCAGCGGCTCGGCGGGGACGTCAGCGAGGTGCTGCTGCCGGACGTGTACGTGCCGCCCGCGGCGAGCCAGCCGCTGATCACGGCGACGAGCACGTCCTTCACGCGCGGCACGAGCGCGGCGAAGGTCCGCTCCGTCCTGGAAGCCGCGTACCGCGGCGTCTGACCGCCCGCCCCCTCATCTCTCCTCCTGTGTAAGGGAGTTGCTCATGGCGACTACGACGTCAACGGCGGCGGGCGGCACTGCGGTCCGCCGGCCGGTCCCGCCCTCCCCCGCGCCGGGCGCCCGTCCGCGCCGCCAGGGCGGCACGGGCCTCGCGGTGCCCGCGCTGATCTGGTACCTGGTGTTCATGGTCGGCCCGCTGATCGCCATCTTCGTGGTGGCGGCGCTGCACTGGCCGGGCATGCTGCAACCGGTGTCGTTCGCCGGGTTCGACAACGTGCGGACCGTCTTCGCGGACCCGGTGTTCTGGGACGCGGTGCAGAACACGGCCGTCCAACTGGCCGTCGCCGTCCCGGTGATGGTGGTCTGCGCGTACATGGTGGGCTACTACGTGGCGCAGCGGCCGCCCGGCCATCGCGTCATCCGGTACCTGCTCTTCATCCCCGGGCTGATCTCGACCCCGGCCAAGGCGATGGTCTTCTACGCGGCCCTCTCCCCCGACGGGCTGCTCAACGGCGGCCTGAAGGCGGTCGGCCTCGGCTCGCTGACCGACGCCTGGCTCGCCTCGCCGTCCACCGCGCTGGCCTGCCTGATCGCCCTCGACATCTGGGCGGGCATCGGCTTCACGGCCGTGCTGTTCGCGGCCCGGCTCGGCAGCGTGCCGGAGGAGCTGGGCGAGGCGGCGCAGCTGGACGGGGCCGGGCACTGGCGGGCCATGTGGCGCATCCACTTCCCGGTGATCCGGGACTACGTGGGCGTGGTCACGATGCTGCAGTTCCTGTGGACGCTGTTCGGTTCGGCGCAGCACGTGCTGCTGCTCACCCAGGGCGGTCCGGGCAGTTCGTCGACGACGCTGTCGTTCCTCGTCTACCAGAAGGCGTTCATCGCGGCGGACCTCGGCTACAGCCAGACCGTCGGCGTCATCCTCTTCCTCGTCGGCCTCGCCGGACTGCTCGCCATCCGGCGGGTCTTCCGCCAGAGCTACTGAACCGATCGGAGCCGTACGTCATGAAGTCCTCGGCCCGTCCGCAGGCCCGGTCGAAGTTCGGCCGCTCGTGGCTGCCCGCGCACATCCTGGTGTGGCTGTACGCGGTGCTTCTGGTCATCCCGCTCTACTACTTCATCGCCTCGGCGTTCAAGTCGAACGACGAGATCTTCGCGCATCCCTTCGCGCTGCCGACGTCGTTCTCGTTCCACAACTTCTCGACGGCGTTCACCAGCGCCGACCTGGGTCTCGCGGTGGTCAACTCCGCGCTGGTGACGGTGTTCTCGCTGGCGCTCACGCTGCTCCTCGCGATTCCGGCGGCGTTCGCGCTGGCCCGCTCCACGGGGCGGCTCGCGTCGGCGGTGGAGAAGGTGTTCTCGCTGGGGTTCCTGATCCCGACGTTCGCCGCGCTGTTCCCGACGTTCCTGCTGGCCGCCGCGACGGGGCTGTTCCACACCCGGATGTTCATGGTGCTGTTCCTGCCGGCGACGGCGATGCCGCTGTCCGTGGTGATCCTGGTGCAGTTCATGCGGACGATCCCGAAGGAGATGGAGGAGGCGGCCCGTCTCGACGGCGCGTCGACCTTCGCGGTGCTGCGGCACGTCTACACGCCGATGTGCCTGCCCGGCATCGCGACGGTGCTGCTGCTGAACTTCCTGACGTTCTGGAACGAGTACCTGTACTCGCTCGTCATCATCGGCCCCGACCCGGCGCAGCGCACCGTGCAGGTCGCGCTGCCCACCCTGAAGGCCATCACGGGCACGGACTACGGCGTGCTCACCGCGGGAACCGTCCTGACCCTGGTCCCGGTGTGGGTGGTCTATACGGTGCTGCAGAAGCGGATGCAGCAGGCACTGGTGAGTGGGGCGGTGAAGATGTGAGCGGGGCGAGGGCAGGTGCGCGGCCGACCATCAAGGCGGTGGCGGCGGCGGCCGGAGTGTCGACGGCGGCGGTGTCGCAGGCGTTCAACGACAAGGGGCGGCTCGCCGAGTCGACCCGGCAGCGGATCCTGGCGGCGGCGCTCGACCTGGGCTGGTCGCCGAGCGCGTCGGCGACGGCGCTGCGCAGCGCGCGGACCCGGACGCTGGCGCTCGTGGTGCGCAGGCCGACCGACGTGCTCGGCGCCGACCCGCACTTCAGTGAGCTGATCACCGGTATAGAGGGCGAGTTGGCGCCGCGCGGCTACGGCCTGCTGCTGCACCTGGTGGCGGACGTCGCCGAGGAGAGCGCGCTGTACGAGCGGCTCGCCGCCGAGAAGCGGGTGGACGGCGCGGTCCTCACGGACGCGCGGGCCGACGATCCGCGTCCGGCGCTGCTCGCCCGGCTCGGACTGCCCGCGGTCCTGCTCGGCGCGCCCACGCCCGGGGTGCCGGCGGTCGGGCTCGCCGACCAGGGCGCCGGTGTGCGGGAAGTCGCCGCGCATCTGAGGGAGTTGGGGCACCGCAGGATCGCGTACGTCGCGGGCCCCGCCGAACTCCAGCACACCCGGCTGCGGCTCGCCGCGTTCGAGGAGGCGCTGGGGTCCGCGCCCTCGGCCGTGCTGCACACCGACTTCAGCGAGGCGGCGGCCGTCGCCGCGACCCAGGACCTTCTCGCCCGCGCCGACCGGCCGACGGCCCTCGTCTACGCCAACGACTCCATGGCGGTGTGCGGTATCGGCACCGCCCAGCGCGCGGGCCTGCGCGTCCCCGAGGATCTGTCGGTCGTCGGCTACGACAACCTGCCGCTCGGCCGCTGGCTGCACCCACGGCTGACCACCGTCGACCAGCAGGTGCAGCGGGTCGGCGCCGCCGCCGCGCGGGCGCTGCTCGCCCGGTGCGGCGAGGACGTGCCCGACGCACCGCTCGACGGCCGGCCCGGACTTGTCGTCCGCGAGTCGACCGGACCCGCAACTCCCGCCTGAGAACCAGCACTTCACCAGCACTGCAACGGAGCTACGTACCACCATGCGACGCCACAGCGCCCACCTGACCCACGACGCCGCCGTCCTGCCCTGGCTCGGCGCCAACTTCTGGTCCCGCACCGGCGGGCCCCTGATGTGGCGCGACTACGACCCGAAGGTGGTCCGCGAGGAGCTGGCGGGACTGCGCGAGCACGGCCTGAACATGACCCGGTCGTTCTTCTACTGGCCGGACTTCCACCCCGAACCGCACCGGATCGACGAGGAGTTGTGCGAGAAGTTCCGCGACTTCCTCGACGCGCACCAGGAACTGGGGATGGGCACGGTGCCGACGTTCATCGTCGGGCACATGTCGGGCGAGAACTGGGACCCGGCCTGGCGCGGCGGCCGTGATCTGTACGAGGACGTGTGGATGGTGGGCCGCCAGGCCTGGTTCGCCTCGCAGATGACCCGCCGGTTCAAGGACCACGCCGCCGTGACCGGCTGGCTGATCACCAACGAGATGCCGGGCTACGGCCGCATCTACCAGGTCGACCCGCCGAACAGCGATGTCGTCACCGCATGGGCGCAGGCGATGTGCAACGCGGTGCGCGCGGCGGGCGCCACCCAGCCCGTCTCGCTCGGCGACGGCGCCTGGGGCATCGAGGTGACGGGCCGCGACAACGGCTTCTCGCTGCGGGAGACCGCCGAGTACGTGGACTTCGTCGGCCCGCACGTCTACCGCTCGGACACCGACCGGGTCCGCCAGCACTACCGGGCGGCCTTCGAGTGCGAGCTGGCGTCGGTGACCGGCCAGCCGGTCGTCCTGGAGGAGTTCGGCCTCTCCACGGACACGGTGTCCGCCGAGAACGCGGGCGTGTACTACCGGCAGACCCTGCACAACTCGCTGCTCGGCGGCGCGACCGGCTGGATCGCGTGGAACAACACGGACTACGACGACCTGTGGGACCGGTCCCCGTACGACCACCACCCGTTCGAGATGCACTTCGGCATCACGGACAGCACCGGCGCTCCGAAGGAGCCCCTGCGTGAACTGGCCGCGTTCGCCGAGGTGTTGAAGGGCGTCGACTTCGCGCGCTGCCGCCGCGCCGACGCGGACGCGGCGTTCGTCGTGCCCGCCTTCCTGGAACGCGGCTACCCCTACAGCCGCCCCGCCGACCGCCCGCTCATCTTCAGCTCGCTGCACCAGGGGTACGTCGCCGCGCGCGCCGCCGACCTGCCGGCCGCGCTGACCCGCGAGGCGGACGGCATCACGGACGACGCGCGGCTGTATCTGCTGCCCGCCACCCGGCAGCTGACGACGCGGACCACGCGGGCGCTGCGCCGCAGGGCCGAGGAGGGCGCCACGGTGTACCTGTCGTTCTGCTCGGGCGAGCACCCGGGCACGCGCGGGCCGTGGTTCGACGACCTGGACGGCCTCTTCGGGGTCGAGCTGCAACTGTCGTACGGGGTGGCGGAGCCCATCGAGGACGACACCCTGGAGCTGACGTTCCGGGAGGACTTCGGCGGCATCAAGGCAGGTCAGACGCTGCGCTTCCCGGTCGCGGGCAACGAGGACAGCCGGGCGTACCTGCCGGTGGTCCCGACGGACGCGCGGGTCGTCGCGGTGGACGGGCACGGCCGCCCGGCG
Organism: Streptomyces sp. NPDC046716; assembly: GCF_040645755.1. Classification (NCBI taxonomy): domain Bacteria; kingdom Bacillati; phylum Actinomycetota; class Actinomycetes; order Kitasatosporales; family Streptomycetaceae; genus Streptomyces; species Streptomyces sp. NPDC046716. The sequence continues at coordinate 119,716 of NZ_JBEYYU010000009.1, read as the reverse complement.
CTGCTGTGCCACGAGACCGGGCGCGGCCGCACCGTGCTCGCCACGTATCCGCTGGAGCACATGGCGGCGCGCACGGCCCGGGTGAACCCGGAGCAGACGCACCGGCTGTACGCGGCGCTGGCCGAGGTCGCCGGGGTGGCGCGGCCGGTGACGGTCGACTCACCGTTCGTCGGCGCCGATGTGCTGGAGCACGAGGACGGGCGCCGGTTCGTGTGGCTGGTCAGCCAGGACGACGCGGAGCTGACGGTGTCCCCGGAGACGGCGGGCACCCTGCACGACCTGGCCACGGGCGAGCCGGTCACCGCGGTGACGCTCGGCGCCTTCGGCGTGCGCGTGCTGGAACTGCGATGAGCACGCCGCTGTACCGGGACCCGGCCGCACCGGTCGCGGACCGGGTGCGGGACCTGCTCGGCCGGATGACGCTCGCCGAGAAGGTCGGGCAGGTCAATCAGCGGCTGTACGGCTGGCACGCCTACGCGCGCACGCCGGACGGGGCGTTCGAGCTGACGGAGACGTTCCGCACGGAGGTCGCCGCGTACGACGGGATGGGCGCCCTGTACGGGCTGCAGCGCGCCGATCCGTGGTCGGGCGTGACCTTCGCGGACGGGATCACGGCGGCGGACGCTGCCGCCGTGGCCGACGCCGTGCAGCGGTACGTCGTCGAGGAGACACGGCTCGGCATCCCGGTCCTGATGGTCGAGGAGGTGCCGCACGGGCATCAGGCCCTCGACGGCACGGTCCTGCCGGTGAATCTGGCCGTCGGCGCCTCCTGGGACCCGGAGCTGTACGAGGAGGCGGCCGCCGCCGCTGCCGCCGAACTGCGGGCGCGCGGCGGCCACGTGGCGCTGGTCTCCGCGCTCGACCTGGTGCGCGACCCGCGCTGGGGGCGGGCCGAGGAGTGCTTCGGCGAGGACCCGTATCTGGCCGCCCGGTTCACCGAGGCGCTGGTGCGGGGCATGCGGTCGCGGGACGTCGGTGTCGTGCTGAAGCACTTCGCCGGGCAGGGCGCGACGGTCGGGGGCCGCAACAGCGCGGCGACCGAGCTGGGCGTCCGCGAGCTGCACGAGATCCATCTGGCGGCGGCCCGCGCGGGCGTGCGCGCCGGGGCGGCCGGGGTGATGGCCGCGTACAACGAGTTCGACGGTCTGCCGTGCGCGGCGAACCCGTACCTCCTCACCGAACTGCTGCGGGAGCGCTGGGAGTTCGACGGGATCGTGATGGCGGACGGCTGCGCCCTCGACCGGCTGGCTCGGCTGGCCGGGGATCCGGTGGCGGCGGGTGCCATGGCGTTGTCGGCGGGCACCGATCTGAGCCTGTGGGACGGCGCGTTCCCCCGGCTCGGGGAGGCGGTCGAGCGCGGCCTGGTGCCGGAGGCGGCGCTCGACGCGGCGGTGGCCCGGGTGCTCACCCTCAAGTTCCGGCTCGGCCTGTTCGAGAACCCGTACGTGGGCGATCGCGAACCCGGTTCGGATGTGCGGGAGTTGAGCGAACGTCTGGCCCGCGCCTCGGTGACGCTCCTCGGCCACGACACCCGGACGCTGCCGCTCGGCCCCCGGGTGCGGCGGATCGCGGTCATCGGCCCGAACGCCGACTCGGTGCCGCAGCAGATCGGCGACTACACGGCGCCGCAGCGGCCCGGCACCGGCGTCACGGTGCTCGACGGGATCCGGGCCGCCGCCGGTGCCGGGCGCGAGGTGACGTACGCGCGCGGCTGCGAGCTGGTCGGCGGCGACCCGTCCGGGCAGGCGCACGCGGTGGCGACGGCGACGGGCGCGGACGTGGCGGTGCTGGTGCTCGGCGGGTCGAGCGCCCGGGAGGCGGACACCCGCTTCGAGGCGAACGGCGCGGCCGTCGTCACCTCGGGCAACCCGGCCGGCATGACCTGCGGCGAGGGCGTCGACCTGGCGGAACTCTCGCTGCCGGAAGCCCAGTCGGCGCTGTTCGACGCCGTGGCCGCGACCGGGGTGCCGGTCGTGGTGGTCCTGGTGCAGGGCCGCCCGCACGCGCTGCCGGAACGGTTCGAGCGGGCGGCGGGCGTGCTGTGCGCCTGGTACCCGGGGCCGTGGGGCGGGCGCGCCGTCGCCGACGTGCTGTTCGGGGCCGTGGCTCCGTCGGGGCGGCTGCCGGTGTCGGTGCCGCGCTCGGCGGCGCAGCTCCCGGTCTTCTACAACGGCAAGGACCACGGCTACCGCGGCTACGTCGACCAGCCGGCGACGGCCCGGCACGCGTTCGGGCACGGCCTGTCGTACGGCACGGTCGGCTACGGCGCGCCGTGTCTGAGCCGGTCCGCCGTGTCCGCCGCGGATCCCGCGGTGACCTGCACGGTCGTGGTCGAGCACACGGGCGGGTCCGCCGTGCGGGAGACGGTGCAGCTGTACGTGCGCAGGCAGTCGGGCGGGGCGTCGTGGCCGCGGGTGCGGGAGCTGCGCGGGTTCGTTCAGGTGGATCTCGTGCCGGGTGAGCGCCGCGAGGTGGTCTTCGAGGTGACCGCCGAGACGCTGGCCTCGGTCGGGCGGGATCTCGAACTCCGCGTGGAGCCGGGCGAGTTGCTTTTGGAGACCGGGCCCTCGTCCGACCGCGTCCAGGGTGTGCCGCTGACCGTGGCCCGGGCGGCGGCGCGGGGCTGACGTGGGGCTTATCGTGGGCCCCATGTCACGCACCGCCCCCACCTGCCCCTGCGGCCTGCCGCAGCCCTACGAGAACTGCTGCGGCCGGTACCACTCCGGCCGGGCCGGGGCTCCCACCGCCGAGGCGCTGATGCGGTCGCGCTACGCGGCCTTCGTCCGGCAGGACGGTCCGTATCTGCTGCGGACCTGGCATCCGGAGACGCGGCCGCCGGTGATCGACTTCGCCGATGCGCCGCGGTGGACCGGGCTGGAGATCGTGGAGACCGGGGACGGCTCGGCGTTCCATCAGCACGGGACCGTCACGTTCCGGGCCCGCTATCAGGGTGGGGTGCTGCACGAGCGGAGTCGGTTCGCGCGGGTGGATGGTGCCTGGGTCTATGTGGACGGCGACTTCATCGAGTAGGCCGCCCTTGGGTCGTCTGCGGGCCGGTGGGGGCTGGTCGCGCAGTTCCCCGCGCCCCTGAGATGCGCACTTCGTGCGCCATCTCATCAGAGGCGTGCGCTGACGCGCAGCCTCCCTGCCCCTGGGCGAGCGGAGCTCGCTTCAGGGGCGCGGGGAACTGCGCGACCGGCCACGACGCACCCGCAGCCGAAGATCAGGGGGCCAGGATGTCCAGTTCCTGGAGCGCGCCCTCGGCGATTTCGCGGGTCAGGGACTCGGCGCGCCCCGCATCCCCTTCCCGCACCGCGTCAGCGACCCGTACGTGCAGGGTGACCGCCGCCGGGTCCGGGTCCTCGAACATGACCTGGTGGTGGGTGCGGCCCGAGAGGACCTCGGCGACCAGGTCGCCGAGGTGGGCGAACATCTCGTTGCCGGAGGCGCCGAGCACCGTGCGGTGGAACTCGATGTCGTGGACGAGGTACCCCTCCAGCTGATGGCCGCGTGAGGTGGCCACCATGCCGAGCGCGCACTCGGTGAGCCGCGCGCACTGCTCCGCCGTGGCGTTCCGCGCGGCGAGCCCGGCCGCCACCGGCTCCACCGCCGAGCGCAGCACGGTGAGCGAGCGCAACTGGCGCGGCCGGTCGGTGCCGGCCAGGCGCCAGCGGATGACCCGGGGGTCGTACACGTTCCACTCCGGCGCCGGCAGCACCGTCACACCCACCCGGCGGCGCGACGTCACCAGGTTCATCGACTCAAGGACCCGGACCGCCTCGCGCATCACCGAACGCGACACCTCGAACCGCTGCGCCAGCTCGTCCGTGCGCAACACGCTCCCCGCGGGGTACTCACCCGCCGTGATCGCGGGACCGAGGCTGTCCAGTACTCGGGCGTGCAGCCCCCGGTCCTGAGTGGTCATGGGAAAAGACTAGCCCGGGGCCAAAAGGTCTGACTTATAAGTCACACCCTCTTGAATTTGTCGGACCTATTGAGTTTGAGTGTGCAACAACAGCGATGTCGATGAAGACAGACAGCGAGGCAGCACAGCGATGAGCACCCCCCATGTCGTCGTGGTCATGGGCGTGGCAGGCACCGGCAAGACGACGATCGGTCCCCTGCTCGCCGAACGGCTCGGCGTTCCCTACGCCGAGGGCGACGACTTCCACCCCGAGGCCAACATCGCCAAGATGTCGGCCGGCACCCCGCTGACCGACGAGGACCGCTGGCCCTGGCTGGACGCCATCGGCGAGTGGGCGCACGGCCGGGCGGGGCTCGGCGGGGTGGCCTCCAGCTCCGCTCTCAAGCGGTCCTACCGCGACCGGCTGCGGGCCGCCGCCCCCGGCGTCGTCTTCGTCCACCTCACCGGTGACCGCGCGCTCATCGAGGACCGGATGTCGCACCGGCAGGGTCACTTCATGCCGACCGCGCTGCTCGACTCCCAGTTCGCCACGCTCCAGCCGCTCGGGCCGGACGAGGCGGGCGTCGAGGTCGATGTCGCGGGCTCCCCGGAGGAGATCGCCGACCGGGCCGTGCTGGCCCTGGCCGCGCTCGACTCCGCCCCCACGGACCAGTAGGCCCACACCCGCACCCCGTACTTCCCCTCCCCCGTAGTCCCCCTCCCCCCTCCACGTACAAGGGATCAGACGTGACCAGTCTCAGCGTCGAGATGCTGGCAGCGGACACCGTCGAGCCGATCACCTCCGCTGGCCATGCCCAGCTCGGGATCGCCGTGCTCGCCGGCATCGCCGTCATCGTCCTGCTCATCACGAAGTTCAAGGTCCACGCCTTTCTGGCGCTGACCATCGGCTCGCTCGCGCTCGGCGCGTTCGCCGGTGCCCCGCTCGACAAGGTGATCACCAGCTTCAGCGCCGGGCTCGGCTCCACCGTGGCCGGTGTCGGCGTGCTGATCGCGCTCGGCGCGATCCTCGGCAAGCTGCTCGCCGACTCCGGCGGCGCCGACCAGATCGTCGACACGATCCTGGCCAAGGCCGGGAAGTCGGGCGGCAAGGCCATGCCGTGGGCGATGGTCCTGATCGCCGCCGTGATCGGTCTGCCGCTCTTCTTCGAGGTCGGCATCGTGCTGCTGATCCCGGTCGTGCTGATGGTCGCCAAGCGCGGCAACTACTCGCTGATGCGGATCGGCATCCCGGCCCTCGCCGGTCTGTCGGTCATGCACGGTCTGATCCCGCCGCACCCCGGCCCGCTCGTCGCGATCGACGCCGTCGGCGCCAACCTGGGCATCACGCTCGCGCTCGGCATCCTCGTCGCGATCCCGACGGTGATCATCGCCGGTCCGGTGTTCTCGAAGTACGCCGCCAAGTGGGTCGACGTCCCGGCGCCCGAGAAGATGATCCCCGCGCGTGCGTCGGAGCAGCTGGAGAAGCGGCCGAGCTTCGGCGCCTCCGTCCTCACCATCCTGCTGCCGGTCGTGATGATGCTGGCCAAGGCGCTCGTCGACATCATCGTGGACAAGCCGGACGCCACCGTCCAGCGCGTCTTCGACGTGATCGGCAACCCGCTGACGGCCCTGCTCGTCGCCGTCGTCGTGGGCATGTTCACCCTGGGCCGGGCCGCCGGGTTCACCAAGGGCAAGCTCCAGGAGACCACCGAGAAGTCCCTCGCCCCGATCGCCGGAGTGCTGCTCATCGTCGGCGCGGGCGGCGGCTTCAAGCAGACCCTGATCGACTCCGGTGTCGGCCAGATGGTCCTGGACATCTCCAAGGACTGGTCGATCCCGACCCTGCTGCTCGCCTGGCTGATCGCGGTCGTCATCCGCCTCGCCACCGGCTCGGCCACCGTCGCGACGGTCTCCGCCGCCGGACTCGTCGCGCCCCTCGCGGCCGGCATGACCGACACCCACACGGCGCTGCTCGTCCTCGCGATCGGCGCGGGTTCGCTCTTCTTCAGCCATGTCAACGACGCCGGGTTCTGGCTGGTCAAGGAGTACTTCGGGCTCAGCGTCGGCCAGACGGTGAAGACCTGGTCGGTCATGGAGACGATCATCTCCGTGGTCGCGGGCGGCCTGGTGCTACTGCTGTCTCTGGTCCTCTAGCGACAAGCGACAGGTGACGTACAAGAGGGCGGTCCGGCTGTGCGCGGGCCGCCCTCTCGCGTACGCGGACGGGTCGTACGCGGACGAGTCGTACGCGGACGAGTCGTACGCGGACCGGTCAGGGCAGCCACTCGCCGTGCTCCCGCTCCGCCCACTCGCGTCGTACGAATCCGGTGCGCATGCCCGCGCGGGACTCCGGGTCGCCGACGGCCATGCCGATGTGCCCGGCGATGACGATGCCGAGCGCGAGGGCGAGCCAGTCGTGCACGAAGGTGCTGCCGGTGCGCCAGGCCAGCGGCGCGAGGTGGGTGAACCACATCAGCAGGCCGGTGCCGAGCATCACCAGGACGGCTCCGGCCAGCCAGGACGCCCAGAGCTTCTGGCCCGCGTTGAACTTCCCCGCCGGACGCGGGGCCGGTCTGCGCCGCAGCGCCGATCCCAGCCACACCCGGTCGTGGCGGCCGAACCGGTTGAGGCGGCGCAGGTCCGCGCGGAAGGGGCGGGAGGCCAGGCCGAGCAGGAACGGCGCGGGGAGCAGCAGCCCCGACCATTCGTGGAGGGTGACGACGAGTGCGCGGCGGCCGACGAGTTCGGCGAGCTGCGGGAGGTACAGGCAGGCCGCGGTGGCCACGCACAGGCCCATCAGGGCGGCCGTCGTGCGGTGCACCCAGCGTTCGGCCGGGCTGAAGCGCCGTACGCGGCCGGGGAGTTCAGCCGGTGGGTGCATCGCCGCGCCCGTTCGATTTTCCGACCCAGGCGTCGACGTCGTATCCACGGTCCTCCCAGTAGCCGGGGCGCACCTCGTCCGTCACGGTGATGCCGGAGAGCCACTTCGCCGATTTGTAGAAGTACATGGGCGCCACATAGAGCCGCACCGGTCCGCCGTGGGTGTGCCCGAGGTCCTTGTCCTGCATGCGCAGCGCCACCAGGACGTCGTCGCGGCGCGCCTGCTGGAGGGTGAGGCTCTCGCTGTACGCGCCGTCGAAGCAGGTCAGCCGGATGGCCGTGGCGGTCGGGCGGACTCCGGCGGCGGCCAGGATCCGGGAGAGCCGGACGCCCTCGAAGGGGGTGTGCGGCACGCGCCAGCCCGTGACGCACTGGACGTCGCGGACCAGGCGGGTCTGCGGCAGGGCGCGCAGTTCGGGGAGCGTGTAGCTGGTGGGGTGGTCGACGAGGCCGTCGACGGTGAGCCGGTAGTTCTTCTCGTCCTTGTGCGGGACGGAGGCGGTGACCGAGTAGTAGCGGAAGCCGCCGCCGGCCGGGAGCAGTCCCGTGACGCCGGTGGGGTCCTTGGAGGTGACGCTCTCCACGGCGCGCTGGAGGGCGGGCGCGGCGGCTACGCCCAGCGCGCCCGCGCCCAGCATGCCGAGGATGACGCGCCGGCCCACCGGGGTGCCGTTGTCTCTGTCCGTGGCTGATTCGTCGTGCGGGTCCACTCCGTGATTCGAGCATGTCCGGGGTGGGCGGGGCCAGGGTTCGGGCCCGCCCGTAAGCGTTCCGTCATTTCTCGGCTCTCGTGGTCGGCTGACGGCCGGTGGGGCTTCTCGCGCAGTTCCCCGCGCCCCTGGGCGAGCGAAGCTCGCTTCCAGGGGCGCGGGGAACTGCGCGACCGGCCACGACGAAAGCCGCGCCCTACGGAGTGCTCTTCTTCTCCAACTGGAAGGCCTCGTTGCCCAGGCCGATGCGGGCGTAGGCCGTCGGGTTGCGGCGGCGCAGGACCTCGCTGAGCGCCACTCCGGCCAGGGCGGCGAGGGCGATCAGGCCGGGGAGGATCCAGTTCAGCGCCGAGTCGGGGCCGGAGCCGACCAGGACGTCGAAGTCCTTGACCGTGTAGCCCGCGATGACCAGCAGGGCGACGCCGGACACCGCGGAGGCGGCCAGCCGCCAGGCCTGCGCGGCCGCCGCCCCGCGCCGGGCGAAGAAGACGATGACGGCGACGGAGGCCGTGGCCATCAGAAGGATCACGCCGAGGGCGCCGATGTTGCCGCCCCAGGTGAACAGGCGCAGGACCGGCGCCGTCGGATCACCCGCGGCACCCGAGTCGGTGACGGCGAAGGCGAGGACGACGACCGCCGCGATCACCGTCTGGAGCACCGACCCCGCGCCGGGCGCGCCGCTCGCGCTGTGGGTGCGGCCGAAGACGGCCGGCAGCAGCCCCTCGCGGCCCATGGCGAACGCGTACCGCGCGACGACGTTGTGGAAGCTGAGCATCGCCGCGAACATGCCGGTGATGAACAGGACGTGCACGATGTCCGTGAAGGTGGCGCCGAGCCGGTTCTCGGTGAGGCCGAAGAGCAGGCCCGCCGACTGCTTCTGGGCCTCGCCGACGATCGCGGACGGGCCGGTGGCGACCGTGAGCGCCCAGGAGCTGATCGCGAAGAACACGGCGACGCCGCCCACCGCGAGGTACATCACGCGGGGCACGAGGATGTGCGGGCGGCTGGTCTCCTCCGCGTACACGGGCGCCTGTTCGAAGCCCGCGAACGCCGCGATGCAGAAGCACAGGGCGGTGCCCACCCCGACGCCGGAGAGCGTGTCGGGGTTGAAGGCGTGCAGGGAGACGCCCTCCTTGCCGGGGTCGCCGAGCGCCGCGATGTCGAAGACCACCACGAGGGCGACCTCGATGAGGAGCAGCACGCCGAGCACCCGCGCGTTGATGTCGATCTTCAGCAGCCCGCACACGGCGACCACGGCGACGGCCACCAGCGCCGGGATCCACCAGGCGATCTGCACGTCGAGGTGTTCCTGGGCGAGGGCGGACACCTCGAAGCCGAAGATCCCGAAGATGCCGACCTGGAAGGAGCTGTAGGCGAGGAGGGCGACCAGCGCCGCCGCGGATCCGGCGGTCGGGCCGAGACCGCGGGTGATGTACGCGTAGAACGCGCCGGCGTTGTGGACGTGCCGGCTCATCTCCGCGTAGCCGACGCTGAACAGCGCGAGGACGACGCCGAGCACGAGGAAGAGCAGCGGCTGTCCGACGGCGCCCACCACGGCGAACGTGGTCGGCATGACGCCGGCCACCACCATCAGCGGCGCCGTCGCGGCGAGCACGGAGAGCAGCAGGCCCGTCGTGCCGAGCCGTCCGGCCCGCAGCGCGCTCTCCTCTCCCCGATACGTCGCTATGCCCGGTTCCGGCGCGGTGTCGGTGGTGCTCGGTCTTCCCGTGGTCATCGCGGGGTCGTCCCTTCCGATGGGTGCGGCTGGTCTCTAGACCGCGCCGAGCGCGGCGTCGTGGGCGGTGCGGTAGGCCGCGTACGGTTCCTGGCCGCCGTACGACCACGGGGCCTCGGTGATGTGCGGTCCGATGCGGTGGAAGAGGGCGGCCGCCTCGACGGGCCGGCCCTCGCAGTACTTGGCGTGGGCGAGGAAGTTCAGGTCGACGCGGCCGCGCGGGTGCACGACGCCGGCCCGGTCGTGGGGGTCGCCCCACTCCAGCCACCAGTCGAAGGCGGCCTTCATGACGAGGCGGGCGCGACGTCCGGCCCAGTGCCCGGAGCGTTCGGGGTCGCCCGGCACCGCGCCCGCCCTGGCGAGCACCCGGAACCGCTCGGCGTGCGCGACGACGGGGACCACGGCGAGCGGCGAGCCGGGCGGGGCCTGTTCGGCGGCCCAGGCGGCGAAGTCGTAGACCTCGTGCAGCGGGTCCTGCCCGGCGTCGGGGCGCCGCTCGGCGAGCCGGGCGACCATCAGGTGGTGGGCGTGGTGGTGCACGGGGTGCCGGTGGCGCACCTCGTCGAAGAGCCGTACGACGTCCTCCTCGCGGCCGACCGCCCGTTCCAGGTAGAGCAGGCCGAGCCAGGGGGTGGGGTCGTCGGGCACCCGTTCCGCCGCGTCGAGGCAGGCGTCCCGGGCCCGGTCGGGGCGGGTCTTCCCGGCGACGGCGCGGTGCACGGTGGCCAGGGCGAGCAGAACGGGGGCGTCGGTGGACTCGGGTTCGACGAGCCGCCAGTCGCCGGCCCAGGCGAGCGCGGTGGGCTCCCGGGCGAGCCCCATCACGCGGTGGCCGCGGCGGTCCCAGTCGTCGCCGGTGGCGGCGAGCAGCGCGCGGGCCTCGGTCCAGCGGCCCTGGGCCAGGGCCGTGCGCGCGGCCACGAGCTCGTGGTCGTCGAGCGCGGGGTCGCCGAAGCCCGCGGGGTGCCCGGGCTTCCGGCGGGAGCGCCCGAGGGGAGGCGGAGGTGGGGGCACCGCGACGGTTCCTCTACGGCTCTGCGGATCTCGGCAGATCTCTTCGGCTCCGCGCGACGCTGCGCGGCCAGGTCAATGATCACGGACAGCAAAGCGGTAGCGAGCACTCCACGTCAAGGGTGACCAGGTGACGGAGTTCACCAACTCACCTCTGGCATATGCGAGTTGCCGTTGTTGTCTCTTCAACCTGCCTCGTCAGGGCGAGAGTTGTCGAGGTGACACGAGTACAGAGGCCCGGTGTGCGGCCGCGGAAGGGCGCGCTCCCGTGGGGCGTGGGGCGCCGCGGGGCGCTATGGTCGGCGCATACCCACCCCTGCTCGTCCAGCCCGTAGTCCGTAGAGGTGCGCAGCGTGTCGGTCCTCGTCCTCGTCCTCGCCGTGAGCGCGGCGTTCTGCCTGGGCATCGGTTTCGTCCTCCAGCAGAACGCGGCGGCGCACGCCCCGCTGGGGGACTTCCTCTCCCCGCGCCTGCTGCTCGATCTGGTGCGGGTGCCGCGCTGGCTCGGCGGCATAGGGTTCATGGTGGCCGGCATGGTGCTCGGTGCGATCGCGCTCGGGCAGGGCGAGCTGACCCTGGTGGAGCCGCTCCTCGCGACCAATCTGCTCTTCGCGCTGATGCTGTCGCGCCGGCAGACGAGACAGCCGCTCGGCCGGCAGGGCTGGGCCGGCCTGGTGCTGCTCGCGGGCGGGGTCACCGCGTTCATCGTGGCCGGGCAGCCGCGCGGCGGCAGCGCGGTGACGGATCCGCTGCGGCACTGGCTGATCATCGGCGTGATGGTCGGGGTCGCCCTGCTGCTGACCACGCTCGCGAAGCGGTCGCGGCTGAGCGCGGCCCCGGCGCTGCTCGCGGTGGCCGCCGGACTGCTGTACGGGGTCCAGGACGCGCTCACCCGGGTGTGCGGGCAGCGGTTCTCGGCCGGGGGGATCGCGGCCGTGTTCACCGGCTGGCAGCCGTACGCGGTGATCGCCCTCGGGGTGACGGGGCTGGTGCTCGTCCAGAGCGCGTTCGAGACGGCGCCGCTGCGGATGTCGCTGCCCGCGCTGACCGCCGCGCAGCCGCTGGCCGGGATCGTGTGCGGGGTGGGGTTCCTCGGGGACCGGTTGCGCGCCGACACCGGAGCGCTGGCCTGGGAGGCGGCCGGGCTGGCCGGGATCGTGGCGGGCGTGGTGCTGCTCGGGCTGCATCCCGCGATGCCGGGCGCCACCGCGCGGGCACGGGAGCGGGCGGGGGCCGGGGTCTGAGGCGCCGCGCGTCCCGCGCCCCGGGATGCGCGGGGCGGCGCGTAGCCTCGCCGGCATGAAGCCCGCTGAAGAGATCCTGGACATCGTCGACGAGCACGACACCGTCGTCGGGCAGGCCCCGCGCGGCGAGGTGTACGCGCGCGGGCTGCGCCACCGGTGCGCGTTCGTCCTGGCGCGGAACCCGGCCGGGGAGGTGTTCGTGCACCGGCGCACCGCCACCAAGATGGTCTTCCCCGGGAGGTACGACATGTTCGTCGGGGGTGTCGTCGGCGCGGGCGAGACCTATGACGAGGCCGCGCTGCGCGAGGCCGAGGAGGAGCTGGGGGTCAGCGGGCTGCCGCAGCCGACTCCGCTGTTCCGGTTCCTGTACGAGGGTGACGGCTCGCGGGGCGGCTGGTGGTCGGCCGTGTACGAGGTCACCTTCGACCTTCCGGTGCGGCCGCAGGCGGAGGAGATCGACTGGTACGCGTTCATCGGCCTCGACGAGCTGGAGGCGCGGCTCGGCGAGTGGACGTGGACGCCGGACGGGCTGGCCGCCTTCGACCGGTGGCGGGCGCACCGGTGACCCGGAGGTAATGTCCTGCCGGTGATCGATTTCGTGCGCAACATCCGGCTCTGGTTCGCGCCGGAGCGGATCAGGGACGAGGGCGATACGCCCGACTACCGCTTCTCGCTCGCCAACGAGCGGACCTTTCTCGCCTGGGTGCGGACGGCGCTCGCGCTGATCGGCGGCGGGTTCGCGGTGGACCAGTTCCTGCCCGATCTGCGCTGGGGGTGGCGGGTGGGGCTCGCTCTGGCGCTGCTGGCGTCCGGGGTGCTCTGTTCGCTGCGGGCCGTGAGTCACTGGGTGCGGTGCGAGCGGGCGATGCGGCGTGGCGAGGATCTGCCGGCGTCCCGCTTCCCCGCCGTCCTCAGTGTCGTCGTGGCGCTGGTCGCCGTGGCCATGGTCGTGGTGGTGCTCGTGGGCTGGGAGGGGTGACGGGTGGCGGACGCGGGTGTGCGTGATCCCGGGTTGCAGCCGGCGCGGACCCGGCTCGCCTGGCGGCGCACCACGCTGTCGTGCACCGTCGCCGCCGTGCTCGCCGTCAAGACCGTGCTGCACGGTGCTGTCGGGGTGGTCGAGTGGACGGCTGCCGCGCTGGTGCTGCTGGTGTGGCTGGGCTTCCTGGCCGTGGCCCATCGCCGGATCACCGGCCTGGCCCTGAACGAGGCCGCGCCGCCGGTGATGTCGTTGCGGGGTGCCGTGACGGCGACGGCGTGCACGGTGGCGCTGGCCGTGTTCGCGGTGGCCTTGGTGGTGTGACCCCGGGCGGCGCGCGTCGGGCCTGGCCACGGTTGCCGTTCAGCTGCCGGCCGGCGGGGGCTGGTCGCGCAGTTCCCCGCGCCCCTGGGTAGTTCTTCGGCTGCGGCCCGGCGGCCGCTTCCCGCGCAGTTCCCCGCGCCCCTGGGCGGTTCTTCGGCTGCGGCCCGGCGGCCGCTTCCCGCGCAGTTCCCCGCGCCCCTGGGTGGTTCTTCGGGTGCCGGCCCGGCGGCCGCTTCCCGCGCAGTTCCCCGCGCCCCTGGGTGGTTCTTCGGGTGCCGC